>NZ_JAWQUO010000023.1:0-82472 GCF_033446605.1 Iodobacter sp. CM08
AAGTCGGCGCTTGGTGCTTGCATGCGCAAATTGGTTCACCTGTGCTTCGGCGTCCTGAAAACACAAAAAAAATATCAAGCTGAGTATCAAAATGCTTGACCGGCAAGACGGTATCTACAAATTCCAAAACCAAATCAAGCACTCAAGAAATCCATCTACACAGAGGCTATTGAGCAAGAAACATAATCAGGTAACCGTTTATGCCACGACGGACATCATTAGGCTATTCAGGCGTTTTACAAAACTAGCAGGGTCATCTAGCTGTGCGCCTTCGGCCAGCTGAGCTTGGTCAAACAATAGCTCAGTCCAGTCACTAAAGCGCTCACCTTCTAACTCGGCCTTCAGTTTTTTAACCAGCATATGATCTGGGTTGATTTCCAGAATGGGCTTGCTGCCTTTTACATCTTGCCCTGCAGATTTTAATAGGCGCTCTAAGTTAGCGCTCATATCTTGGTTTTCTACCACGATGCAAGCTGGGCTGTCGGTCAGGCGATTGGTGACGCGCACGTCTTTGACTTTATCACCCAATACGGCTTTCACTTTGTCCAGCACGTCTTTTAGCTCGCTGGCGGCGGCTTCTTGCTGCTGCTTTTCTTCTTCGTTTTCAAACTGAGAAAGATCTAACTCACCCTTGGTCACGGATTGCAATTTCTTGCCGTCAAATTCGGTTAGGCCAGAGATCATCCATTCGTCAACACGTTCGCTCATCAGCAGCACTTCAATGCCTTTCTTACGGAAGACTTCGAGGTGCGGGCTGTTTTTAGCGGCAGCAAAGCTGTCAGCAGTAATAAAGTAGATCTTGTCTTGGCCTTCTTTCATCCGCGCTACGTATTGCGCCAGGCTGACATTTTGATCTGTGCTATCGCTGTGCGATGAGGCAAAGCGCAGCAAGCCTGCCACGCGGTCTTTATTGGCGAAGTCTTCGGCAACGCCTTCTTTCATCACGCGGCCAAACTGTTCCCAGAATGTTGCGTATTTAGCTTGCTCAGCAGCATCATCAGAATTAGCCATGCCTTCTAAAAGGCCTAGCACTTTCTTCACGCAGCCTTGCTTAATCTGCTCGATATCTTTGCTGTGTTGCAGAATTTCGCGGCTTACATTGAGCGGTAAGTTGCTGCTGTCGATCAGGCCGCGAACAAAGCGCAGGTATTGTGGCAGCAGCTTTTCTGCGTCTTCCATAATAAATACGCGGCGAACGTAAAGCTTGATACCGTGACGGCGTTCGCGGTCGTGCATATCAAACGGCGCACGTTGAGGAATATAAAGCAGCTCGGTGTATTCCTGCTTACCTTCAACGCGAGCATGGCTCCACGCTAATGGTGCTTCAAAATCGTGTGATACGTGTTTGTAGAATTCGGTGTATTGCTCGTCAGTGATGTCTGACTTAGCGCGTGCCCACAGTGCGGATGCTTGGTTGACTGCTTCAACGCCTTCCGCAGGGGTGATATTGCCCTCATCATCGTAGCCCGCTGTTTTAGGCATGAAAATAGGCAGGGTGATGTGGTCAGAGTATTTGCGGATCACTGAGCGTAGGCTCCAGTCTGATAGATATTCGTCTTCGCCTTCTTTCATGTGCAAGACGATCTCTGTACCACGGCCTTCTTTTGCGACTTCTTCTAGCGTAAATTCGCCATCGCCTGTGGATTCCCATTGGGTAGCGGTGCTTTCACCAGCACGGCGGGAGGTGAGGGTCACTTTGTCGGCAACAATAAAAGCCGAGTAAAAGCCCACACCAAACTGGCCGATCAAGTTGGCATCTTTCTGTGCATCGCCAGAGAGCTTGCCAAAGAATTCTTTGGTGCCAGAGCGGGCAATGGTACCGATATTCTTGACGACTTCATCACGGCTCATACCAATACCGTTGTCATGCAGAGTAAGGGTACGCGCTTCTTTGTCGAAGGAAAGGCTGATCTTCAGCTCGCTATCATCCCCATACAGGCTTGCATCGTTCAGTGCTTCAAAACGTAGCTTGTCGCAAGCGTCTGATGCATTGGAGATCAGCTCACGCAGGAAAATCTCTTTGTTAGAGTAGAGAGAGTGGATCATCAGCTGTAGGAGCTGTTTAACTTCGGTTTGGAAGCCTAATGTTTCTTTTGCCATGAAGATGCTCTTTTAATAAGTGAACGGTGATGCGGTTCTAAGTGGGGGCAGCTTCTGGCGCTTCAAGAGCTAACTCGATTTGATTGCGTTATATCTAGCCTAGCAGCAGCCGGATCGCTTGCCAGCAAGGGTTTGTTGCATTGCGGCAAAGGCAATCCTATTCGCCCCAAATTAAACCATCTCTAGGTGCTAGGATGCTGCTACTCTGTGGCAAGTTTTGCCTTAGATTACGTCTAGCCAGAATCTTGGTCTGAGCTTCTGCGGGAAGATCGGTCAGCAAAAGTAAGTTTTTACGAATTAATGCATCGATCACGTCCTCAATAACGCGAATCAAATCGCTATCAAGTGAGTGAAATAGCTCTGAATGGGCTGGCGCGCCGATAAAGCTCACTAGCTCGGGTGCATTTTGCGGGATAAATTCGCTAGCCTCAGAACTGGCGTCACGAAAAATGGCGATAATTTGGCCATTTGGGTCGCGGGAAATGTAGGGCATGGTAGATCCTTTAATGAATGTAAGTACTGCTTTAGTTTAACAGGCCATTGAAACACGGTTGTTTAGCTCATCCTCTTCATTTAAGCAGTTTGTAGCGCGGGTATATTATTTTGTCTGTTTGAACGGCTAAGCCTACCGCCTTGGCCCGCGCTACAGATTGGTATGCTTAACTTGCAATGGTTTTTTTAATGGTCTGTTCAGCGTTAGGAAAAAAACGACATGAGCGTTTATGCACTTGAGATTTTAAAGGCTAAAGCTGTAAAAAAACGCAAGAATGTACCGCCTTTAATCATGATTCACGGCGCTTACGCGGGATCTTGGTGTTGGGAAGTCTCTTTTCTACCGTATTTTACCGCTGCAGGCTTTGATGTGATTGCGCCTAGTTTACGTGGGCATGCCGGTAGTATGGGTAGAGAAAAACTGGATCATTTTGGTATTGATGATTATGTGAAAGATATTTTATCTATCATTGCAGATTTGCCCGAGCCCCCTATTTTAATTGGCCACTCCATGGGCGGCCTAGTGGCGCAAAGGGTGGCGAAAGAAACTAAGCTAGCGGGGTTGGTGTTATTGGCGAGCGTGGCACCTTACGGTGTTGCTGCCTCTTTTGCCCATTTACTGACGGCATCCCCTAGCTTGCTGTGGAATTTAAGCCAGTTTCAATGGCAGGGCGCGGCTGCTGCGGGGAATCCAAGCTTTGTACGTGAGCTACTGTTTTCGTCTAAAACAGATCGAGCCATGGTGGATCATTTTGCCGCAAGAGCGCAGCCAGAATCGATGCGTGCCCTCACCGAAATGGCGATTCCACATCCTTTTGCTGGTTTAAACTGCCCTAAATTGCCATGTTTGGTGCTGGGGGCAGGGGACGATCAGCTGATTCCACCAAGTGATATTTATGCTTGCGCAACGGCTTGGAATACCCAAGCGGAAATCATTGCCGATTGTGGCCATGCCATGATGGCCGATTATCAACAGAATATTGTTGCCGAGAGAATCTTGGCGTGGTTAACGCAAAATTATCCGGAGGATTAAATGGAAGGCAAAATTAAGAAGAGTGATGGCGAGTGGCGTGAGCAACTTTCCGCCGAGCAATATCGCGTGGCTCGGGAGGGCGGCACGGAGCGGCCTTTTTCTGGCGAGCACTATCGCCAATCCAATCGCGGCAAGTATCACTGCATTTGCTGCGGTGCTTTGTTGTTTGAATCAGAGCGCAAGTTTGATGCAGGCTGTGGTTGGCCTAGCTTTTGGGCCGAGGCCGCAGGCGCAAATATCCAGCGGATTCGGGACGGTAGCCACGGCATGATTCGGGTGGAAGTACGCTGCAGTAGTTGCGAGGCGCATCTAGGCCATGTTTTTCCTGATGGCCCACTACCAAGTGGCGAGCGCTATTGTATTAACTCGGTATCGATTGAGTTTCGCGAAGATTAAACCACAAGCTAAAGAATAAGCTTGCGTTATAGCTGGGTTGGCTTAAATCCCACCTTTATAGGCGCTGAATTAATTCAAAGTTTTACAAATAAAATGGTGTAGGGCGGGTGAAACCCGCCAAATTTAAAGTGTAAAAGCAAAAAACGGCTGGTTGCACCCGCTCTACGATATAGTCATATTTTTGAGAAACAGCATTTTTCTACGACCAATACCTAGCTTGATGCATGTAGGGCAGGCTTAAAGCCTGCTGAAGGCGGATAAGGTGTGATTTTTACAGCCAAGGCGCACGAGCAAACAGCAGTAGAATCCAGCTCCTTATCTAAAGGGTGATGTATGCATACTCAGCTGGTTCAGATGCTGGCAATCAAAAAACCACCGCAAGGCACTCCTTGGCGGCGGATGTTGCGTGTGATGATTGCGGTTGGCTTGCCCTTGGCAATTGCCTTATTCCGAGGCGAGTTTTTGCCTGCGGTGTATGGTGCGGTAGCCGGTTTTTATACCATGTTTGTGGATAATGGCGGCAATACATCGGAGCGGATCACCGTGATGATGTATATGACCGTAGGCATGCTGCTGGCAGGAATTGCTGGGGTGGCGGGGCATTATGTGCAAGGCGCGCCATTAGCGTTTTTATTGGCATTTGCCATTTTTACCGGTTGGTTGCAAGGTGCGGGCAATTCAGTTGAAATGATGAGCAAATATTGGCTGATTGCTTTTTTATTTGGCGATAGTGCGCCGCATTTATCACCGCTAGCGGGTACGTATTTATTAATTGGTGGCATGTCGGGTATTTTTGCCGTGTTATTAGACCGTTGCTTGTTTCGAGCGCCTGAGCAAAAAAATGGCCCAATGTTATATGAGGCCATGAGCCGCATTTTACGTCGCCCACATAATAATTCTATTTTTGCCTTTTATTTTGCCGCCAAAGTATTGCTTGCTTATTTAATTGGTTATGGCTTGGGTTTAGAGCGCGCTTATTGGGTGCCTTTAACCGTGGTGCTGGTCACAGTTTATGATAATAAACTTACTATTGATCGAATGGTACAGCGCTTATTTGGTTCAGTGATTGGTGCTTTATTAGGCTGGGCTATGCTGTATTTTTTTAAAGCAGAATGGCAATTGGCCGCAATGGTGGTGTTGTTGGCGGCAATTACACCCGTGTTTTTAGAGCGTAATTATTGGTTGGCGGTGATTCCAATTACGGCACTGGTGATGGTATTGCTTGATTTTGGTGGTGAACATCATTCTTTGGTACGGGCACGGGTAGAAAACACTATTATTGCCTGCGTATTGTCTGGAATGGGTACTTTGTTATTTATTCGTTTACAGCCCCATTATTTTGATCCTCGTCCTAAAAAAAAATTAAAACGTATTCAGAGTGATGAGCCTTTGTGAGCCTTATTTTCTGATTTATATCTAGTGCATACAAATGCCTGATTATGTCTCTTTCCTGTTTTTTGCCGTTTGTTTGATATTATCCTCGTAGGGGCGCTGCTTGTTGCGCTCCTACGGTATAGGCTAGCTCGCTTCTAATATGCCTAGCAATACATGGCGTTGTTTTATTTATTGCGAATCTACTTGTTAGATTAATATTTAGTGTGAATTATTCAGTACAGCACACTTTAAATATATTGGTTTTTTTATTGATCTTGCTGATTAATCCATATGGCTTGCTATGCGGCATCAGTCATTACTGACTATTTCTAATAAAGTCTACTTTGTGCCAAACCTGCCTGTATTGAACGTATTTTAATAAATAGCCAGTAATTATTTCTAGTGTGCTTAGCTCTACTCTGCTCGTGTGTCGTTGATATTTACAGGTAAGGTTTGAACTTGTTTTGTTTCTCATCCATGCTAAGTAATTAGGAATTCTAGATTCAGCGATGGAGGGGTGTCATGAAAGGTATTGTGTTCAATGAGTTTATGGATTTTGTTGAATCTGTGCAGGGGATTGTGGCTGTCGATGAAATGATTTCGGTGGCTAAGCCGCCTTCTGGTGGCGCTTATACGGCGGCTGGGTATTATGATTTTCATGAAATGTTTGCCTTGGTGCAGGCATTATCAGCGCGTTGTGGTGTAGCTGTTCCTGATTTAGTACGGGCATTTGGCCAGCATTTATTTGGCCGGCTGATTGCGCAGCGCTCAGAATTACTCCGTTCAATGCCCGATGTGTACACCTTTTTGGAGAGTATCGAAGGGCAGATTCATGTGGAGGTGCGCAGAATATACCCCGATGCAGATTTACCCATGCTAGAAACCGAGAGAAGCAGTGATGGCTCTTTGCTATTGCGCTATCGTTCTCGTCGCCATTTAGCCGATCTAGCACTGGGCATGATTGAAGGCTGTATTGCGCACTACGGTGGTAAAGCCACGGTGACACGCCGTGATTTGGCGGATGAGGGCGAGCTGCAGGTGACGGAGTTTAAAGTGTGCGCACTTTAAGGCTTAAATCATGAGCGATGAGATTGAAGCGGTGCTGCGCCGTGCAATCGAGCGTGAAAAAAAAGCACGTCAGTATGCCGAAGGGTTGGTTGAAGAGCGCACTGAGTCGCTGCGCTTAGCTTATGAAAAGCTGCGCAATGCAGAAGAGCAGGAATTTTTTGATGTCTTATCTAAAATGCCTTGCGCGGTACTGCTGGCACAAGTGAGTGGTGAAATTTCACTGGCTAATCCTGCTGCGGTAGAAATCTTAGGTTTTGCCCAAGAAGCGGATTTAATTGGCCTAAATTGGCTGCGCATGGTGGTGGATGATGAGATTGATCCACTCAGTGAAGGGGTGCAAGAAGACGCCGCTATCTTGTTGCGCAAGGGTGATGGTAGCTTTTCGGCGGTGCATATTATTATCGGTAGCAGTGCATTTTTGGGCCGACCGGTACGTATTATTATTTTGCACGATGTGTCGGAGCAGCGCCGCCTACATCATCAACTACGTTATCAAGCGACCCACGATGGGCTTACTGGCCTACCTAATCGCACCCGTTTACTAGAGCGGTTAAGCCAGCATATTGCCTCTGCACGACTGCATGGCATGGGCTTAAGTGTATTTTTTATTGATCTAGATAAATTTAAATTTATTAACGATAGCCAAGGCCATGCTGCAGGCGATTTAGTGCTGTGTGAAATTGCCAAGCGCCTACTTACTTTACCCTTAGCAGGAGGAACGGCGGCAAGGTTAGGTGGGGATGAGTTTGTGGTTGCGGTGCCTACTCACTGTGCCATGGACCGGTTACAGATGGCCGAGGCTATTTTAGCCGCTATTTTGCAGCCGATTCAGCTGGATCGAATCGATCAAATCATGGGGGGCAGTATTGGTGCTGCACAATACCCAGAACATGGCTCAGATGCGGAAATCCTGCTAAAACGCGCAGATATTGCCATGTATCACGCTAAAGAAGGCGGCGGTAGCACGGTGTGCTATTTCTCTGAGCATATGCAGCAGGAGTTAGATTCGCGGCGCTTACTTGAAAGCCGCTTGCGTTATGCCATTAGCCATAATGAATTGGTTTTGCACTATCAACCTCAAGTCGATTTAAGTACCGGTATGTTAGTCAGCGTTGAGGCACTAGTACGCTGGCAATCACCAGATTATGGTTTGCTCTATCCTGGGGCTTTTATCTCGATGGCAGAAGAGGTCGGCTTGATTTGTGAGATAGGCCAGTGGGTGATGTTGGCGGCTTGCCAGCAAATATTGTGCTGGCAGCAAGCGGGCATGGGCTGGGTGAGGGTGGCGGTTAATGTATCGCCATTAGAGCTGGGAGGTGATGCAATTGTGTATCGAGTGGCCAATGCGCTGGCCTGCCATGGTATTCCGCCTGAATGTTTAGAGTTAGAAATTACCGAAAGTTTATCCATTAGCGATCCAGAAATGGCTTTAGATATCATTGCCCAGATTAAGGCTTTGGGTGTGGCGCTGGCGATTGATGATTTTGGCGTGGGCTATTCAAACTTAGGTTATTTAAAGCGCTTTCCTGCCGAGCGGCTCAAAATTGATCAATCTTTTGTGCGTGGCCTCAGCCATAGTGCCCATGATAAAGCCATTGTGGCGACCATTATTCAGCTGGCGCGTAGCTTATCCATGCAGGCTTTGGCAGAAGGGGTGGAGACGGAGCAAGAAGCGAAAATTTTACTGGAGCTAGGCGCGCATTTGATTCAAGGCTATTGGATTTCACGCCCTGTTTCTAGTGCAGATTTAGAGGTCATGTTAAGGCAGGCCTGTGTGCTAGACCCAAAGCAATTACAGGGGGCCGCAAACTCACCTTGTGTGCTGGTGATTGATGATCAGCCGGTGATGCTGGAGGTGATTCAGCATATTTTATCCAGCCTTTCACTTAAGCTTTATCTGGCAGACAGCGCCGAATCTGCCTTGCCGTTGTTAGATTGCCATCAGTTTGCGGCGATTGTGTGCGATTACCAATTGCCTGGCGAGGATGGGATTGCGTTTTTGGCCAAGGCCAAGTGGATTCAGCCTAAGGCATTACGTATCTTAATTACCGCGAGCACGGATTTAGCGGTATTACGCCAAGCTATTAATATTGCCCGTGTGGAGCATTTCTTGCAAAAGCCGGTTGATCCTATTCAATTGCTTAGTTTGATGTCTACTTTATCCGCGTAACACGCCTTTGCCTCAAGCATCCAATGATGCCGAAATGATTCATGCATCAAAATCCTTTTAAGAATAAATACCAGATAGCGTTTTAAGCCCTTGAAAAAGACCGAGAGCTGATGCACCTAAGGTCAATGGCGGGGTGTGTACTTACGCTTGTTGCTTGTAAACGCTGCGATTGAATCAATTGGGAAAATAATGAAATCATTAGGAAAAAAAGCCGATGGGCTGCGGCTGGAGCGGATGCAGGCTTCGCCGCTCTGGTCGGGCAATGGCTTCAGAAATATCCATCCCATTACCCCTGGTCTGCGTGATTTGGCTGTGCCACATCCTTCAATGAAAGATTTTATTTGCGGCGGTGAGCGGCGCAAGCCTCTGGGCTTATTGCCCGCGTTTGACCCGCGTGAGAGCTGGCACAAACCTAGCGATACCGGCCTGCGTGCCACATGGCTGGGGCATTCCACCGTGCTGCTAGAGATAGATGGCCTGCGGGTACTCACTGATCCGGTATGGGGATCGCGGGTTTCGCCTTCTAAGCTGGTTGGGCCTAAGCGTTTTCAGCCGGTACCCGTACCGCTGGCGGCCATGCCACATATCGATCTGGTACTGGTATCGCACGATCATTACGATCATCTGGATTACCCAACCATCCGCGAGCTAGCCAAACGCCAAGTGCCTTTTGTGACCTCGCTGGGTGTAGGCGCGCATTTGCAAGCTTGGGGCGTGGCGGCAGAATGTATTCATGAGCTGGATTGGTGGGAGACTTACACCCTGCCTCATGCAGATTTAAGCGTTAGCGCTACGCCATCCCAGCATTTTTCTGGCCGTGGGCTAAAAGATCGAAATGCGACGCTTTGGTCGTCGATGGTGATTCGCTCGGCACGGCATTCGGTGTTTTTTAGTGGTGATACCGGCCTAACCAGCGAATTTGCCACCATCGCGCAAAAAATGGGCCCATTTGATTTGGTGATGCTAGAAGTAGGCGCGTTTCATCCATCATGGGGGGATATCCATCTTGGGCCAGAAAACGCCCTAAAAGCCTTGAAATTGCTCGGTGGTGGGGCGTTTTTACCGGTGCACTGGGGCACGTTCAGCCTCGCCATGCACGCTTGGGATGAGCCAGTAGAAACGCTGCTTAAGCTGGCCCCAGAGCAGGGTGTGCAACTGGTGATGCCTCGTCTTGGCGAAGCGGTGGAGCCATCGCGGGCCGAGATCGTGACGCCGTGGTGGCGCGATGTGGATGCAAGGCCGCAAAAAGTATCTGCAGAGCCACCAGAAGAAGAAACCTTGCCGAAGGCGATGCCTTGGCCATTTGATTAAATTTTTTCTTGCTTATGTCTCTTGCTCATGTTTTGTCGTTGGGCTGAGCATATCAACGTGAATAGAGTTAACTCGTAGGGGCGCTGCTTGCTGCGCCCTCGCTGAAAACGCAGCAAGCAGCGCCCCTACAGAATATTGGCCTACATGTTATTTATGGCTTTTTTAAAGCAGATACGATGTAAAAAAAACGCCCCAATTGGGGCGTTTTTTTTGGGTGAGTGGGGATTACAGGCCCAGCTTACCGTGTAGTTCTTCTGCCTTGCTGCATGAACCTGCCAAAATAATCCCGATCAGTGCAAATACATACACAATCACGGAAGAATTTAGTGCCCAGTGCAGGCCGTAGTTCGAGAAGATATACGCTGAAACAGATGCAAAAATCAGTGTACCAACCGAACCGCAGGTCAGAATGGTTGAGATCAGGCTTGGTGGCGATACTTTTACTTGCAAGCTGCCATAGCTGATCAGGCCAGAGTAAATACCAGAGTTAAAGAAGCCAAAGCAAACCAGTGCAATGCCGATGACGGTAGCTTGTGGCACGTTAGCGATGGTGGCGATGCTAGCCGCACCAATAATGGCAGAGACAATCAGGAAGCTACGTAGCGGTACATAACGCACGGTATAGTGGTTTAGCCACAGGCCAATGGCCTTAGAGCCCCAGTACAGAGTTACATAGAGTGCTGCGGTATCAATAGGTAGCTTCACTGCATCTTGCAGGTAAGTAGGCAGCCACATGGTGAATACCAGCTCGGCGTAAATAAACGCAAAGGCAGCGAAACACACGTAGTAAATGGCCTTTCCCCAAGGCTCTTTAGCTACAATTGTGCCATCTTCATGTTTTACTTCACGTTCTACGGTTGGGAATTTCGCCTTGGCGATCAACACAATCAAGAGCAGAGAAATAGCGGACATCAGGAAGTACATCACCAACCAGCTGGCGTTGTGCTTAAACAGATAGCCCAGAATCACCGGCAATACCACACCCGCAAAGCTGAAGAAGAAGTCGGTAAAAATTAGGCTAGATGAGCGATCTTTAGGATCTGGATTAATCCGCACCACCAAATAACTACCCACGGCCATGGTGATACCGGCTGCAGCACCAATCATCAGCACGGTAAAACCAAATAGCGTGATCGAAGGTACTACGGTTAAGACCACGGTCAGTGCAATGGTCACTGCCGAAGCAATCGCTAGCAGTGATTTGATGCTGTATTTTTGCATCAGCACACCACCTACCAGAATCGGCACAAACAAGCCAAAGTTCAGCAGGGTAAACATCTGGCCGATAAAACCAGGGTCTTTATGAAAGGCTGCCGATACCGGCCCAAGCACAAGGCCTAGCGTGGTAATTAAAGCGCCGGTAAAGAAATAACATACATAAGCGATCAGATTTAATCTGCGCTTGGAATCTTTTTGAACGTCCATGATTACAGAGCCACCACAATGTTTTTAACCCACTTAGAAAACTTCTCGGATACGCTATTGGCCACATCCACCACCGCTGCGTGGTTATGATGGGTTTTAGCTAGGCCGGTCGCCATATTGGTAATGCAAGAAATGCCTAGCACTTCCATACCAAAGTAATTCGCCATAATTACTTCGTATACGGTAGACATCCCTACAGAATCTGCGCCGTAGGATTGAACCATTTTGATTTCAGCACGGGTTTCGTAAGTAGGGCCGGTCATCTTCACATAAGTGCCTTTCTTAGGCGCAACGCCAGATTCAGCCGCCAGTGATTCAGCCAGTGCGATAAGACGTGGCGAGTAAGGCGCTGTTTGATCTAAGAAGCGTGGGCCACATGCATCGTCGTTTTTGCCGATCAGTGGGTGATTGCCTGTCAGGTTGATATGATCATCAATAATCATGATGTCACCTGCAGTAAAGCTAGGGTTGCAGCCACCTGCCGCATTGCTGACGATCAGTTGCTTGATGCCCAGTTCTTTAAATACCGCGATCGGGAAAGTGACTTCTTGTGGGGTGTAGCCTTCGTAGTAATGAAAGCGACCTTCCATAATCAGTACGTTTTTACCGTCTGCCACTTCAGCAATGGTCAGCTTACCCTTATGGCCCGCTACGGATGATTGTGGGAAGTGTGGAATATCGCCGTAAGAAATGCTTTCTAATACTTTGACGATTTTAGTGAAGTCGCCCAAACCAGAGCCTAGAATCACTGCTGTTTCTGGGATGGTATGAGTAAAGGCTTTTTGCAGATGGGCTGCAGAGAGCTTGGCTTCTTCATGACGAACGTTATTCATGGTGTAGTCCTATTGCTTGTGTTTTAAAATGTGTTTTTTGAATTCTTCAATATTGTATTTGTAATGGATCGCCTTAAAGCTTGGCTTGTTTTAGATCAAACCTGATTGTATCAGCTTATAAGCGTTATTTTTTTATCTGAATTTTAACGGCTTAAGTGCAATTAAAAAAGGGAGCGATTCTCCTCCATCCAAGAATGCCATACGCATAAGGTAAAGTAATTACATTCAACGCCTTTTTTTAAATAAAAAACTTAAAATTCAATGTGTTATCTGTGTTTTTTATCTGTGGGGTAGCGAGATGATTGTTGTTTTTTAATAAATAAGTTTGAGCGTTACCTAGCGGGAAGAATTGGGCGCTAAGGCATTAATTATCAATATTTAAATTTATATCTTATTAAATCAATAGCCTATGATGATTTGTGCATTTAATGTCTTACTATTTTTAAATCAAATTTAAACAAATAAGATGGCTGAGTATTTTTTGATTTTTGGCCTTTATTTATCATTTAACCCTTAAAAAACCAAGGGTTAAATGATATAGCATTAAATTAAATACTGATTTCTGCAATTACTCAGTAAGCCTAATGCAGGGCGCAGCAAGTAGCACCCTTACAATGCGCATTGCACGACGTATCATTTTAAAACTTACAAAGCCATCACCGCAATCCAGCCAAAGGCTAAAACAGGCAGATTAAAGTGCAAGAACGTGGGTACCACCGTATCCCACATATGATCATGCTGGCCGTCGATATTTAAGCCCGCCGTTGGCCCTAATGTGGAGTCTGCAGCGGGGGAGCCCGCATCGCCTAGTGCTCCCGCCGTGCCAATGAGGCAGACGATGGCTTCAGCGCTTAGCCCCAGTTTGATCGCCAGTGGCACATAAATGGTGGCCAAAATAGGGACGGTAGAAAACGAAGAACCAATGCCCAGCGTAACAATCAGCCCTACGAGTAGCATTAAAAACACCGCCAGCGGTTTATTGCCGCCAATAAAGCCCATAGAGTGTTCAACTAGGCTAGTGACATCGCCCGTGGCTTTTAGCACTTCGGCAAAGCCAGAGGCGGCAATCATAATCAGGCCAATCCCCGCCATCATTTTCATGCCTTCAGCAAAAATGCCATCGGCCTTTTTGAGCGGCACGGCGCCGCCCAATACGCAAATCATAAAGCCTGCTAAGGCACCAAATAGCATGGAATCAGCATACAGCTGGGTGATAAAAGTGCCCACCATGGCAAGGCCCGCCACCGATAGGCTGCGGCGGCTGTATTGAATATCTTCACGCTCAATGGCGGCAATGGCATCAATATTGTACTGACGCGGTTTGCGATAGCTGATAAACACGGCAATCAGTAAACCGATCACCATGCCCAGTGCAGGCAGAGCCATGGCGCGCATCACATCCACATGGCTGGCGTCTAAGCCCGATTTGGCAATGCTGCCGAGTAAAATCTGCTGCAGAAAAATCTCGCCAAAGCCCACAGGAAACACCATATACGGCGTAACCAGACCAAAGGTCAGAATACAGGCCAAGAGGCGTCGGTCTACTTGCAGCTTGGCTAGGGTGTAGAGTAGTGGCGGCACCACCAGCGGGATAAAGGCGATATGAATCGGCAGAATATTTTGCGATGCAATCGCAAGGGCGAGTAGCGCTAGGATAATTCCCCACTTGATTTTGCTGCCGGTGCTGCTTTGCCTTGCTAGCTTGGCTAAGCCATCGGCCATGGCGTGCGGCAGGCCAGATTCGGCTAAAGCTAGCGCAAAGGCGCCTAAGAGGGCATAAGACAAGGCAATGCCCGCCCCACCACCCAGCCCAGAATTAAAAGCCGCTAAGGTCTGCGAAATATTTAGCCCGCCAAATAATCCGCCAGCCATGGCGCTGACCAGAATGCTGATCACCACATTTACGCGGCTTAGTGAGAGCGCCAGCATCAGTGTGACGGCAATTAAGACGGCATTCATAAGCGAATTCAGTAGGGAAAAAACCGGACTTTAACCCGTGATAGAAAATTTTGCTGCAGGAATTAGGGAACTTTTGCCAAAACGGTTTTATTCCCTATTCAGCAATTTCTGCTGTAAGGATTGTTGCTGCGGGTGCTAACATCACGCGCCGCTGATTGCAGCGCCTATTTAACGGGCTGTTTGGCATGGCTTAAAAGTATTCTGCAGGCTAGAAAAGGAAGAAGTAATGATTGGAGAAGATACAGGTCAGGCCCATGGTTTAAAGCGTAATTTACGCGCTCGCCATCTCTCCATGATCGCCATTGGCGGATCAATTGGTACTGGGCTGTTTGTGGCTTCTGGTGCGACGGTTGCGCAAGCTGGGCCTGGTGGTGCTTTGCTTGCTTATGCGGTAATCGGCCTGATGGTTTATTTTTTGATGACCAGTTTGGCCGAGATGGCGGCGTATATGCCGGTTTCTGGTTCATTTTCAACCTATGGTGCTAAATTTGTAGAGCCAGGTTTTGGCTTCGCGCTGGGCTGGAATTACTGGTACAACTGGGCGGTAACCATTGCAGTAGAGCTGGCAGCGGCCAGTATGGTGATGAAATTCTGGTTCCCTGATAGCCCCAGCATGCTGTGGAGTGCCATATTTTTAGGGATTATGTTTTCGCTCAACTATATCTCGGTGAAAGGTTTTGGCGAGGCGGAATACTGGTTCTCCTTAATTAAAGTAGTCACGGTGATTGTATTTATCGGAACCGGCCTGTTTATGGTGTTTGGCATCATGAAAGGCACGCATCCGGTGGGATTGGAAAACTTTACCTTAGGTGATGCGCCCTTTGTAGGAGGGTTCCCCGCCATGCTCGGGGTGGCGATGATTGCTGGATTTTCTTTTCAGGGCACGGAGCTGATCGGCATTGCTGCTGGCGAATCGGCCAATCCAGAAAAAGATATTCCCCAAGCGATTAAGCAAGTGTTCTGGCGCATCTTATTGTTTTATGTATTTGCCATTTTAATTATTGGTTTGTTGATTCCTTATACCGACCCCAATCTATTAAAAGGCGATGTGAGCGATATTGGGGTTAGCCCATTTACGCTGGTATTTAAAAACGCAGGGATTGCTTTTGCTGCTAGCCTGATGAATACAGTGATTTTAACCGCTATTTTGTCGGCGGGTAATTCAGGTATGTATGCCTCTACCCGTATGCTTTATTCCCTCGCCACCGAAGGTAAAGCACCGAAAATATTTGCTCAATTATCGAATAATGGCGTGCCAAGAAATGCGCTGTATGCCACCACGGTAGTGGGGATGCTGTGTTTCTTTGCCTCTATCTTTGGCGATAAAACGGTTTATCTGTGGCTATTAAATACCTCGGGGATGACGGGCTTTATTGCTTGGCTAGGTATTGCTACTTGCCATTATCGCTTTCGTAAAGGCTATATCGCCCAAGGCCGTGATTTAAGCGCACTGCCTTATCGCTCGCGCTTTTACCCAATTGGGCCGTTGTTTGCGTTTGCGCTGTGCATGATGATTATGCTGGGGCAAAATTACCAAGCCTTTATGGCGGGCGAAATTGATTGGGCCAGCGTAGCGGCAACCTATATTGGTATTCCGTTGTTCTTAATTATTTGGTTTGGCTATAAGTATAAAAACAAGAGCAAGTTTGTTTCTTTAGCCACAATGGATCTAGATAGTCAGCGTGATTAGTTGCTGTGTAAAACAAAAAACTCCTGCCTAGGTCGGAGTTTTTTTATTACCTCCTTGCATTTAGTGAAAAATTTCTAGCTAAATGCGGGGTGGACATTTGTGGTGCAACCCGCATAATGAGTAAAAGCGCAGTGGTACTTTGCAAAGCGGCGTAGTGCTTATTTTATTTTGCGGTATCGCTTATTTAATTTGTGGGCGCTTAACACGTGAAATCTTGGTTGATTAGCTTGAATTTTGTAACTCACTATTTGGAAAAATCTTGAAAATCGCTCACCGACTCACCGTATTGGTGGCAACAACAACCGTTTCAATATTGCTATTGATTACCGTCGGATATTTTAAGCTCAGCGCAATTAATACGCTGGTCGACGAAGTGGTCGTCAATGTGATGCCATCTTTAGAAACATTGAATAATGCTGAACTCACCTTTATGAGCGCTCGTCGCTTGGAGCTTAGTTATATTATTGAAGCGGATCCGGCTCAAAAGCAGGTGCAAATTGATAAAATGCAAGGCCTCTTGGCAGATGTTGATCGTTTACTGCAAAGCTACGAAAAATACGCTGATGATGATATTGATCGTAAAAATTTAGCCACTGCAGTCACAGAGTTTACTGCTTTAAAACCGTTGATGGCTGAAGGGGCGCGTTTTGCATTATCCCGCCCTATGGAAGAAACGCGTGCGTTTGTTTCCAATTCGGTCACTCCACAGGCAGAAAAGTTTTTTGCCGCGCTAAGTATCGCTAAAGAACACAATAACAAGTATTCCAAAGAAGCCAGCCAAGAGGTTAAATCACAAATATCCAAGGCCATTACTAGTTCATTAGTTGTGGGTGGCGTGCTGCTTATTTTGGCCTTTGCCATTGGTTACTGGATTACGCAAGGCATTAAAAAACCACTCATGGATTTGCGCCAATTCTTAGTAAATTTAGGCACGAATTACGATTTTACTCAGCGTATGCAAGTGAGCAGCAATGATGAAATTGGGGAGTCGCTGCATGCTTTAAATGGCTTACTTGATACCCTACAAGCTAGCTTGCAACAGCTGCATAGAATTGGCCGTGATGTGACGGCGACAGCCAGCGAATTATCCTCGGCCAGCCATGAGTTATCGAGCACTTCACACCATGTAAGTGGTGCTGCATCAAGCATGGCGGCAGGGGTAGAAGAGGTTACGGTGAGCATTAGCTTGGTTGCAGATCGCAGTAGCGAATGTGATCGCACGGCGCGCGAAGCGGGCTTGATGGCCGCTAGTGGTGGCGATGTGATTGAAAGTACTATTCATAGTATTCAACAAATTGCCGCAGATGTACGCGTATCAGCGGGGCAAGTTGAAGCGCTGAAAGAGCGCACCGCAAGCATTAATACTGTGGTGAATGTGATCAAAGATATTGCAGATCAAACTAATTTGCTGGCCCTTAATGCCGCGATTGAGGCCGCGCGTGCGGGTGATCTGGGCCGTGGTTTTGCTGTTGTTGCCGATGAAGTGCGTAAGCTTGCCGAGCGAACCAGCCAATCCACTCAAGAAATTGTTGCTACCGTTTCAGCCATTCAAAATGAAGCCAATACCACTGTGCTAAGTATGCAGCAAACCGTGAAACAAGTTGATTTGGGTGTGCTGCAGGCTCAACAAGCCAGCACCGCCATCTTGAGTATCCGTCAGAATGCCGATCTAGTTGTGGTGCAGGTCAGTGAGATTAGCGATTCAATGCGTGAGCAAAGCGCGGCGAGCAGCATGATGGCGCAGCAGGTAGAGCGTGTGGCGCAAATGTCTGAGGAAAGTAGCTCTGTTGCACAAAATACCGCCTCTGAAGGCTTGCGCCTGCGGCAGCTAAGCAGCGAGCTGGACGCGGCAATTGCGACATATCAGGTTTAATTTAAACTATGGTTTAGCCCTGTATTATTGAGCCAAGCTATTTTTATTAAAAATGCCCCGATCTGAACCGGGGCATTTTTTATAGTTAATATTATTTTTGCAATTTGAACGGGAAGAGTTGCTGCTTTAAAAAACCATGCGGGACATAATTGCCAACGACGCCATATTTATCTGGAAACTGCTTCTCTGAATCAACGGCAGAGCCAAAAATATAGTCAATAAACGCGAAGTGAGCGGCATAATTTTTATCAATGGCAATATCGTCGGATGAGTGATGCCAGTGGTGAAAATCAGGCGTGACCAAGATATAACGTAAAGGCCCCCAGTTAAGATGCACGTTTGAATGATTAAATACCGACTGAAACCCTACAATCAGGATATACATATCCAATACATTTTTGCTAAATCCCATCACATAAAGCGCGCCAAGGATTAAGACGCGTGTCACAATAATTTCAAGGATATGCAGTCTTGATCCTGCTAGCCAATCCATAACTTCAGAGCTGTGATGTATAGAGTGATATTTCCATAAAAAAGGGACTTCATGGTAGGAGCGGTGAGTCCAGTATTCAACGAAATCGGCAATAAAAATACATAGCAATAATTGTGGGAAGAACCAAATACTCTGAATAAATTCTTGTAATGAGTGTTTGACCAGCCAGCCAAAGCCATAGTGAATCGTGAAATTGACGACTAGTAGCATAAAGCCAATTAAAAGATGGTTAAAGCCAAAATGAATTAAATCGTTTTGCCATGCTTTTCTAAATAATGTTTGCCCTTTATAAAGTGGGAACATTTTTTCTAGAAGCACAAAAATAATGGATGAGCCAAGTAGATCAAGAATAAACCAATCTAGCCCTAGATAATAAGTATTTTCATGGTTGTAATCGCCTACATGTACCCGTGATCCACCCAGTGCAACGGTGATCATGACGAAGAAAAATGCAGCTAAATTAATATTTCTTTTGCGATTTAAAAGAATATTACTGAATGACCAGCCGCCAGAAAACAATAAGGCAAAAAACATAATTTGGCGGATATCGGCCGTGTTGTAGACATCGCGCAGCTCAGGTGTGGTGAGATATTCAGGAAAATGAAATGCAATCACACCTAAAAAACACAGAATAGCTAGGCATAAAGAAAAAATGCCGCTGGCCATGCCATAGCCTTGTTTGATTTCACCTTCTTTATTCAGTAAAGAGCTTGTTTCGCTGATTACTTCATTGGCTACTTCACTCATATCGATTGCTGGTATGGCTACTTTGCTGGCTAAGTGCTTAAAATTTTCTTTCATTTTATCCTTTTACATGCCTTATTTCTTACAAAAAAATGTTTGTCATAAATGTTTTTTTGCATGCTATGAAGTTTAATAAGCATTGTCAATTTCATATTTAAAATAGATTTATTTTAAATTTTGTCAATAAATTGAGGAGATTAATGTTGCAGGGGTGTATAAATTTTTATCTGTAGATTTTGGCTTATTTTGGGCATTTTGTTTCATTAATAAATGCATATTGAGCATATAAGCCTTACTGCGCAGGGCTAGCGAGCGTTGCTCCGGTGCGTGGGCATGCCCCCTTTTTTTTGCATGCTCTAAAACCCTAATGCAAAAAGCCCCGATGACTTAACATGCTGCAACGCGCAAAATACCTGCCTAAAATTTATTATTTTCGGAAAACTCAATCATGGCTAGAAACGCGCTTTACGCCCAATCGGGTGGTGTAACCCCTGTGATTAATGCTTCGGCTGCAGCCGTGATTGCTGCTGCCCGTGCGCATCCTGAGCAGATTGGCCGTATGTATGCCGCTAAAAATGGCGTGTTGGGTGTGCTGGCTGAAGAGCTGATCGATACCGCCAGCATGAGCGAAACAGAGCTAGCCGCGCTAGCCGCATCCCCAGGCGGTGCTTTTGGCTCTTGCCGCCATAAGCTGCGCTTTGGTAAAGAGCTAACCCGCTTATTTGAAGTATTTGCCGCGCACGATATTGGTTATTTGTTTTATAACGGTGGCGGCGATTCGGCCGATACCTGCTTAAAGATTGCTGCACACGCTGAATATCTTGGCTACGATCTCACCGCTATTCATGTGCCAAAAACCATTGATAACGATTTGCCACATTCAGATTGCTCGCCAGGCTTTGGCTCGGTGGCCAAGTATGTGGGCACTTCGGTGCGTGAAGCGGGGATGGACGTTGCATCCATGTGCGGCTCCAGCACCAAAGTATTTATTATGGAAGTCATGGGCCGCCATACCGGTTGGATTGCCGCAAGTAGCGGCTTAGCGTCTGGCGAAGGCAATCTGCCACCGCACCTGATTTTGCTGCCGGAAGTCACCTTTAACGCGGCGACCTTCCTTGCTGCCGTTGAAGAAACCATTGCCCGCGAAGGCTATTGCGTGATCGTGGCTGCGGAAGGCATTAAAAATGCTGAAGGCAAGTTCGTTGCCGAAGCGGGTGGCACCGATGCCTTTGGTCATGCCCAACTGGGCGGCGTTGCGCCTTACTTGGCACAGCTGATCAAAACAGCTCAAGGCCACAAGTGCCACTGGGCGGTGGCGGATTATCTGCAACGCGCAGCACGCCATATGGCATCGCAAACCGATGTAGATCAAGCCATGGCAGCCGGTACAGCCGCAGTGAAGTTTGCTCTGGCCGGTGAGCGCGGCGTCATGCCAACTATCGTTCGCACTAGCGATACGCCTTATGCTTGGACGATTGGATCGGTGAAGCTGGAAGAAGTGGCCAACCATGAAAAACACCTGCCAGCAGAATATATCCGCGCTGATGGCTTTCATATCACCCCAGCAGCGCACACTTATTTTGCACCGCTGATTATGGGTGAGGCGATTCCTCCTTATGCAAATGGTTTGCCCGCTTACCCAGTGTGGAATTTTTCCGTAGTCGAAGCCAAGCTAGAAGCGTTTAATACGGCGGCGTAAACTTTCTCTAATCTTGATCTAAATAAAAGGGAAGGGCACTGTTCAAGTGTACGCTTCCCTTTTTTGCGTGGACAAGATGACCTTATTTCGCTTGGTACTAGAGTACCTGTCTTACATCCTAACGACAGTTACGGCGCTTTTACCGATTATTAATCCGCTTTCTACTGCTGCAATTTTGCCTGGAATATCGGTGCATTTATCCGATGCCGAGCGAAAACAGCAGGTTAAACTGGCTTGCTACTATATGGCAGGAATCTTAATCACCTTCCTGATGGCAGGGGGCTTGATTATGGATTTCTTTAATATCTCTATTCCTGGCTTACGTATTGCTGGTGGGATGGTCGTGATTTATCTGGGTTTTAGAATGCTGTTTCCAGATTCCTCACCACCCATTGATGACAAGCCTGAGTTAGGTGCCAGGCGTGAAATTGCTTTTACCCCACTCGCTATGCCTTCGATGGCGGGGCCTGGCTCGATTGCGGTGGTGATTTCAATGTCTTCTACCTTGCATTCACAAAGGCATATCCCTGTATGGGCGGGGTATTTTCTTTTGATACTGGGCATTGCCGCCACAGCCTTTATCTGCTGGCTAACCTTACGCGCCTCTAGCCGTTTATTTGCTGTGCTTGGGGATGAAGGCATTAGTGCAATATCAAGAATTATGGGTTTTATGCTGATTTGTATCGGGGTGCAGTTTTTTATTAATGGCGTGGGTGAATTACTACACGATGCAAGCTTTATGCCGCGTTAAGCGTTTTATGCTTTATCTTGCTAGCTGGCTTACTTGATCAGTAGTGGTGATGTTTTATGAGAGTGCTTTTAGATGGTGATATTTTCTTGCGCTTGCTAGTAGCGGTGTTTTTAGGTGGGATGATTGGTATCAATCGCTTTATGCACAAAAAGCCAGCCGGCGTACGCACCCATGCCTTGGTATCTTTGGGCGCGGCGCTGATGATTGCTTTAAATGGCGTGATTAGCCATGACGATGCCCAAGCCTTTAGCCGTGTGGCTCAAGGCTTGATTACCGGCATTGGCTTTTTGGGGGCGGGATTAATTGTGCATCGTAGCGATAATGTTGTGGAGGGGCTTACCTCTGCCGCCTCGATCTGGCTTACTGCTGCGATAGGTTTGGCTTGCGGTGCTGGCTATGTGGATGTCGCCCTGTTTGTGGTGATTTTAGCGCTGCTGGTGATTAATTTGGGTGGTGGATTAGAGCGCTGGGCCGAAAGACGGGTGCAGCGCTGGCGCGATGATCAATCGCCACATTAAAGCCAGCCCGTAACAGCTGCCTTTACCCGTTCTGCCAAATCATTTTCTTGGCAATTAATCTCTAGCAAATCATCCATGCCCCGCATCCAAGTCAGCTGGCGTTTAGCCAATTGGCGGGTGGCGGCGATGCCTTTTTCGCGCATGGTGGGATAATCTACCAAGCCATCCTGGTATTCCCAAGCCTGCCGATAGCCCACGCAGCGCATCGAAGGCAGCTCCAGCGATAAAGCATATTTAGCCCGCAAGCGGCTTACTTCATCCAGTAAACCAAGCGCCAGCATTTGATCAAAGCGCAGCGCAATGCGCTGGTGCAGCCATTGTCTATCTTGTGGCAGTAGGGCAATTTTAAGCAGGCGATAAGGCAAAGCGCCACTGGCAGGCTCGGCCAGTAAATCAGACATTTTGCGGCCAGTGAGCTGGCAGACCTCTAAGGCGCGCTCGATGCGCTGGGCGTCGGCGGGTTTAAGCCGCTCTGCCGTGATGGGGTCGATGGCGGCTAGCTTGGCGTGCATGGCAGGCCAGCCGATCAGCTCAGCTTCTTCATGGATTTGCACCCGCAGCGCGGCATCCGCTTGTGGCAATTCATGAATGCCGTGTTGCAAGGTGTTGTAATACAGCATGGTGCCGCCCACCAGCACCGGCACTTTGCCGCGCGAGGTGATATCCGCCATTAAAGCCAGTGCATCGCGCCTAAATTGCGCGGCAGAATAGGCTTCAGTCGGTGAAATAATATCGATCAAATGGTGCGGCGCACGGGCTAGCTCTGCCGCGTTTGGCTTGGCACTGCCAATATCCATATCTTTAAATACCAACGCCGAATCAACCGAAATCAACTCCACCGGCAAGCCGCTTTCCAGTAAATGAATGGCGCTGGCGGTCTTACCGCTGGCGGTTGGGCCCATTAAGAAAATGGCAGGGGAGTGATGCGGCATGGCTAAAGTCTCAAGCTAAAAAATATGGAAAATTAAAATTTATCAAAGGCATTACATACGAAAATGGGCCACCATCCTGAAAAAAACCATCAGTATCTTAGGGGCGCTGCTTGCTGCGCCCTGTTTGGGAAATAAAGCCCCAATCCTATCAACTTAAGATTTAACCAACATGTAGGGTGGGCAAGGCGGTTTATCTTGCCCACGCGGATACGCGGGCAAAAAAACGCGCCCACCCTACGATGTTTTAAATGCTTGCAATAGTGCAATCCAAGTTGAAGCCTGTTTAACAATTAAAACATTGCCCTTAAGTTGATAGGATTGGGGTGAAACCCGCGTGTTTATTCGGCATTGCTCGGGTTTTACCCGCCCTAGCAGCTCCAAAACCAAATCAAGCACTCAAGAAATCCATCTACACAGAGCCCGTTGAGCAAGAGACATAATCAGGTCAACTTAAGGGCAATTGATTGATCGTTAACCCTTAAGTGATTAACTGAGATCAATCTATTGCAAGTGTTGACACAGCATAGGGCGTAGCAAGCCGCCCCCTATATTTTTCCCTGTGCTTATATTTGTATTGATAGCCATAAAAAAACCCGCTAAAGCGAGGCTTTATGCGGGTTTTTAGTTTTTCTAGTGTTTTGGCGCTGGGTTGCCACTAGAACCCAACTCAGTAGCGATTCTACAGGGCGCTGTAGAGATCGACAAGCCGGAGGCTGGCTGCGTGCAACGGTGGTTGGCGGGCCTTAATCAAACATCACGACCTTATTACTATGATCTTGTTTGCAATGGCTGATATGGCCCGCCATTTCGCTGAGGGAATGCGCTTGCACAGGGTTGATATCTAGGCCCATTTCACCCATTTCAAAAGCCAGCGCTAGCTCTTGTAGGGCAGGCACGTATTGTAGGTTGGCGGCTTGCTTGTAATGGCTGATTGCCATTTTATCGTCTTGTTTTACATAATCGCCGTAGCGATACCAGTTGCCTAGGGTGTAAATCGCGGCAGGGTCTTGGTTTTGGGCTGCAGTATTGATGAGCTCGATTCCCTTGGCCTGATCTTTAGGGCCACCTTCGCCTTTTAGCGTCATTATACCTAGCCGGTAAATGCCTAACTGGCCTGCAGTACTCAATAATAATCTGGCTTTTTGTTTGTCTTCATTGACGCCATCACCTTTTAAATAGGCCATGGCCAGCTGGAAACGTGCTTTTTGATCGCCGGCTTCGGCGGCTTTCTCATACCATTTTGCCGCCTCTGATTTATCACTTGATTGCTCAGCAAATAAGCGCGCGGCCAGTGGATGCCCCGCTTGAGCGAGCTCTTGTAAACGATTTTTGCCACCATCTGCATTAAGGCGTAATTGTTCTACAGCCATATTAGGCATAGAGAGGAGCTGGGCTTGCTGCTGCTGGCGGTATTCTTTAAGGATAAATGTGCCTGCTGCAAGGAGTGCCATAGCCAGTAAAACCAATGCAGGTTTAGATAATACTTTCATAAAAACTCCAAATCCCTGAGGCTTGCACCTCAGGGATTTTTATATCAAATCAAGTCATTATTTAGAAAGGTCGATACTAAATACCGAGGCGCTGTTATCTGCTTTAGTTGACTCAAAGGTGATATTGCTGATTTTTTCCATGGCTGCCACGTCTTTAACGGCTTTGTCTGATGACGTTTCAAAAGTCACCTTACCAGCTGTTTTAACCTTGGCAAAGCGCCAGTTAGCCACTGCGCCTTGTTTGGCTAAGGTCAGCGTTTTTTGCTCTTTTACATAGCTAACGATGATGTCACGGTTAGCATCGCCACCGCTATCAACCACAATCTGGCTACCATCAAGGCCAGCAAAGCCACCGCCACCGCTGGCACGGTAGTTATTGGTCACCACAATAAACTCAGCCGTTGGGTCAATGGCCTTGCCACCCAAGGTGATATTAACAATGCGGCTGCCTTTGTCTTTTGTTACGTCTATTTCGTAGCTGATGCCGGTGATTTGGTCAAAGTTATACGATGGGAATGCGCTGGCAATCAAAGGCTGATCGGTAGTTTTAGTTGGGTCAATTTGGTTAAACTGCTCGGCTGATTTTTCCAGCCACAGTTTTACCGCAGCACCATTAATTTTTACCGCTTGCAGGGTATTAGGGTAGAGATATAAATCGGCAATATTTTTAATCGCCACATCGCCCGTTGCAATATCGGTATAGCCCGTGCCTTTAAAATTCATTTTAAATGGCGCAGCTGCGGACAGGATCGGCAGATTGGCATATTTAGGCAGATTTGCTTTCACAAACTTGCTGACGTAGTCGGTTTGCGCCAAGTTAATCAGCTGAATTGCTGACGTTGGGGCAATTTGTGAGAAGAAAGAGCTGATGCGGTATTCGCTCTTGCCCACACCCGCGCTCACGTACTTGATGGTGCCTTGATGTTCTTTATCAACCAGCTTAGCAATTTCTGGTTTCACTTCTACCGCTGTCACCTTACCCGCAGCGTCTTTTGTGCTGACAGGCTTCAGTACGCCTTGTGAATCATTGGTTTTCCAAACCTTACCGTCAAATTCTAGATTCAGTTTCAGCACGCCCAGTGTGTTGCCCCAGAAGCCAGACATCACGGTAGGAACACCATTCACAAGGCCTTTGACATTATCCACTCCCTTCATGTCTTTGTAGTTTTTGCCATCAGGGAATGTGCTGTGTGAGTGGCCGGAAACAATGGCGGTAATACCTGGCACATCTTTCGCAAGGTAGTAAACCGCGTTTTCCAAGGCTGGGCTGTTTTCAGCAGTAGAAATACCGCTGTGTGCCAGCGCTACCACGATATCTGCACCCTTGGCTTTCATTTCAGGCACGTATTTTTTTGCCGCGTCCACAATACCCAATACGCTGACTTTGCCTTCCAGGTTACGTTTATCCCAATCCATAATGCCTGGTGGGGTAAAACCGATCACGCCCACTTTTAGCTTGATATCTTTGCCATCGGTGCTTTTAAAGGTGCGATCCAGAATGACGTAAGGCTCAAATAAAGGTTTGCCGTCGCCAGCGTTATTCACGTTAGAAGTAACCAGTGGGAAATCTGGGCCTGCGCATTTTTGACCGGCTTCTGGGCCAGATTTCATGGATGAGCCAGTCACTTGACCAAGATATTTTAGGCCGTAGTTAAACTCATGATTACCGATATTACCGGCATCATATTTCATGAGGTTCATTACTTTGTGAATCGCCAGTGGCGTATCACATTTAACTGGCTCGATTTGCGCTTGGTAGTCAGAAAGCGAGGTGCCTTGAATGGTATCGCCATCGTCTACTAGCAAGTTATTTGGGTTTTCTTTACGCGCAGCATCAATCAGGGTGGCAGTACGCTCAAAACCAAGGGTATTGTCTTCGGTGGTTTTGTAATAGTCGTAGCTCAGCACATTGGCGTGCAGGTCGGTGGTTTGCAATACGGCCAAATCAAGCTTGGTGCCGGCTGCAGGGGGAGGTGTGACCGGTGTTGCTGGGGTATCGTCGCTGTTATTACATGCAGCTAAGGCCAGCGTGCTGCTGATCAGGCCTGCTAATAGTGAAACACGCATCTCTTCTCTTCTCTTATGGTTTTTGAGTGAAGGCGCGAGCATAGGGGCAAAAGTTTGCAGTAAGACTGCAGTTGTGTTGCAAATAGATGAAGTTTTTAATGCAGTGAGCGTTTTATGCTTATTTTTGTTCATCTTTTAATGAAAGTTGCTAAGCAAGTATAAAGCGGTGCTATTTCATTTAAATTTTGTTGCCGATGGCTTTTGTTTGATAAGGATATTATTGGCTTGAGGAATGGGTTTTGAAAGAATCACCATGGCTTAGCTCAATATTTAGCAGTTTAAAGTCTTGGTGGCTTTATTTGCCATGCCATAGTGCTGCAAGCGGGCTAGAAAACCGGCAAAATAGCGGGCTGAACTGAATTAGTTGGCTTGTTTGCATATTTGATGGCAGGTGTTTTCTAGCATCACATAAAATATGTAAATCAGCGCCGTTTGCGCACCTTGAATTTCGGAAAGACAGAATGTTAAGAATCAATGAAGTAAAACTACCGCTTGATCATTCGGAAGAAGAATTAAAACAGGCGCTGCTGAAGCGCTTGGCTATCTCTAGCAATGATCTGATTAGCTTTAGTATTTTTAAGCGCAGCTACGATGCGCGTAAGCGTACTGCAATTTTGCTAATCTACTCCTTAGATGCCGAAGTTAAGCAAGAGGCCGCAGTGCTTAAGCGCTTAAGCAGCGATCGTCATATTATGCTTACACCCGATATTGAATATCAGTATGTGGGCAGCGCACCAGCGGGGTTGGTAGATCGCCCGGTGGTAATTGGCACTGGCCCCTGTGGCTTGTTTGCTGGCTTGTTGCTGGCACAAATGGGCTTTAAGCCGATTATCCTTGAGCGTGGTAAGGCAGTACGTGAGCGCACTAAAGATACTTGGGGCCTATGGCGCAAGGGCGAGCTGAATCCTGAATCCAATGTGCAATACGGTGAAGGCGGCGCGGGCACCTTTTCTGACGGTAAGCTTTACAGCCAAATTAAAGACCCTAAGCATTTAGGTTATAAAGTTTTACAAGAATTTGTAAAAGCCGGTGCGCCAGATGAAATCATGTATGTCAGCAAGCCGCATATCGGTACTTTCCGCTTGGTGAGTATGGTAGAAAGCATGCGCGCCAATATTATTGAGCTGGGCGGTGAAGTGCGGTTCTCTAGCAAGGTAGAGCAGCTGATTTTGGCTGATGGCCAAGTTGAAGGCGTTGAGCTGGCGAACGGCGAAAAAATCTTGTCTAAGCACGTGGTGCTGGCGATTGGTCATAGCGCTAGGGATACCTTTTACAAGCTATTTGAGCAGGGCGTGTATATGGAGGCCAAGCCGTTCTCTCTTGGATTCCGTGTAGAACACCCGCAAGCGCTGATTGATACCGCTCGCTTTGGTGCTAGTGCTGGCCATCCTATTTTGGGTGCTGCGGATTATAAATTGGTGCATCACGCCAGCAATGGCCGCTCGGTGTATAGCTTCTGTATGTGCCCTGGTGGCACGGTGGTGGCGGCCGCATCCGAGCCAGGACGCGTGGTGACCAACGGCATGAGCCAGTATTCCCGCAATGAGCGCAATGCCAATGCGGCGATTGTGGTGGGGATTACGCCCGAGATCGATTTCCCTGGCCATCCGCTGGCAGGGATTGAGCTGCAACGTAAATGGGAAAGCAAAGCTTTTGAAGTGGGCGGCAGCAGCTACCAAGCCCCTGCGCAAAAGCTGGGTGATTTCCTTGCTGGCAAGCCATCCACCGAGTTTGGCGTGGTGGTGCCGTCCTATACCCCGGGTGTACATCTCACTGATTTAAGCGATTGCCTACCTGAATACGCCATTACCGCCATTCGTGAGGCAATGCCTGCTTTTGATAAGCAAATCAAAGGCTTTGGTATGGCTGATGCACTGTTTACCGGCGTAGAAACGCGTACCTCGTCGCCAGTGCGGATTAAACGTGATAACGACAGCTTGCAAAGCATCAATACCAAAGGCTTATTCCCTGCAGGCGAAGGTGCTGGCTATGCGGGGGGGATTTTATCGGCGGGGGTAGATGGGATTAAAATTGCTGAAGCGGTGGCTTTAAGCATTTTGAATGAATTAAAAGTGGCTGATTAAGAATTTTGTTGTTATTTATTAGGCATAAGGTGGTGGGGGCAGGCTTTTGTTTGGCTTAAGCCTCGCCATTGCTGTGTTTTACCTCACCCATACTGGGTAATATGCCCAAATCATTTTGATTTATATTATGCCTCAGGCGTTTATAATCAGGCATATATTCATTAAATAAATATTGAATTGGCATTGGGCGTACTTGCTATACGGGTAGGCCCAATATTTGCCTTTCAAAAAATAAAAGGAATCATCGTGCGTATTACTCTGCCACTTATTTTAGCTTTATTACTTTCAGCGTGTGCCACCAATGATTTAGGGGAAAAGCGTGATTTTAATAAAACCGAGCTGGGCGCTTTAATTGGTGTAGTTGGTGGTGCTGCTGCAGGGGCCGCCATTAATCATAATAACCGTGGCAAAGGTGCGCTGATTGGTGCTATTGGCGGTGGTTTGGCGGGTGGTGGGATTGGTTACTATATGGATAAGCAAACCAAGGATTTTCAACAGCAATTAGCTGCTGAAATTCAGCGTGGTGATATCACCGTACAAAAAATGGCCGATCAATCCTTATTGGTGAGCATGACTTCTAATACCGGTTTTGATACCAATTCGTCGGTATTAAAAGCGGGCTATACCCCAACGCTAGATAAAATTGCCAAAATTGTGAATCAATATGGCAAAACATCTATTTCTATTGTTGGCCATACCGACAACACCGGTAGCGTAACGGTAAATCAAAGCGTATCAGAGCGCCGCGCTCAATCGGTGGCGGATTACTTTGTTAGCCGCAATGTAAATGCAGTACGTCTTGATGCATCAGGCCGTGGCAAGGCTGAGCCACGCTCCAGCAATGAAACGGAAGCAGGCCGTAGCTTAAATCGCCGCGTAGAATTACGTATTGTGCCGGTTGCTGCTTAATTGCATTGGGGCGCAATTTATCGCGCCCTTACTATTGGCCTTAACTTTTTTGCATGTACCGCGTAAGGCAGAGCATTGTGTGATGCAATTATTTATCTAATTGATGCCGCTTAAGTTGCTATTTAGCAACTTTAATTGTGAAATAGAGGATAGATCCGTACACTGCTGCCCTTTATTGCCATGGGCGCTTGTATGCTTTATTTGCTTCGAATGCTGTTGATGTCGCTACACTTTATTGTCGCTGGCATGATTGGCATCCTGATTGGCCTTTGTCGCCCATTTAATCCTGATAATAGCCGCCTCTGTGGCCGTCTTTACTCGCTACCTGCCATGCCTATTCTTGGCTTTAAGGTAAGGGCAGAGATCAAAGGCCTGTTAGAGCATCAACGCTCTTGTGTGATTGTGGCTAATCACCAGTCTAATTATGATTTATTTGTATTTGGCCGTGCTGTGCCTGCACGTACCGTGACCATTGGTAAAAAAAGCCTGAAATGGATTCCATTTTTTGGTCAGCTATTTTGGTTGGCGGGAAATGTGCTGATCGATAGAGGCAATGCACAGCGGGCTAAAAAAGCCATGCTGACCACAACCGATACCTTGCAACATAAAGACACGTCTATTTGGGTGTTTGTTGAAGGCACCCGCAATAAAGGTCGTGGCTTATTACCTTTTAAAAAGGGTGCATTTCAAATGGCAATTAATGCGGGTGTGCCTATTTTACCGGTCTGTGTGAGCACTTATAGTAATCATATGCGGTTAAATAATTGGCATTCTGCAGAGGTACTCATGCGCTCGCTAGAGCCTATTTCTACTACTGGTTTAACACAGAATGATTTACCTGCTTTAATTGAGCAGTGCCGCAATCAAATGCTGGCGTGTATTGAAGAGTTGGATAAAGAATTAATGTCGCGCAGTTAAATATTCTTTAATGGCCTGCAATACCCATTCGCCATCATCTAATGGTAAATCGTGCCCTGCCTGGGGGTGAACTAAGCAGGGCACTTGCCATTTTTTGGCTAGTGTTTGTGAGCAAGTGGGGCTCACTAATTGATCTACTCCACCAGATAATAGCAAAATGGGTACATTGGGTTGGCTGGCTTTATAGCGCATTGCAGCTAGTAATTGGCGCAGGATATTTAGGGTGTTAATGGGGTATTGGCGTTGCATTGCCATCCAATCGTTTAATACAGCTTGGGGTCGAGTTTGGCTGGTTAATTGTAAAATAATCCGCTCTTTTTCCTTGGGGCTGCTGATTAATAAACGCAGCAAGGCAGGGTAGCTGTGGGGCCTTAGCCGCTGATAAAAAGGATTTATCGGCCTTAAGCTGGTATTGATGAGTATGCAGGCGCTTATTTCTTCTGGAAACGCTTTAGCCCAAGCTACAGCTGCCATTGCACCTAATGAAATGGCTAATACATGATAGGGGCTGGGCTGTGTTGCTAAGCTTTGCCGGATATGCTCTACCATTGCTTCAATATGGCTGAGGCTAGCTTGCTGATGTAATACGCCATTGCCTGGCCAATCAATAGTGATGATCTTATCATTGGGCCAAGCCGCTTGCGCTTTGGTAATAAAATCACCCCAATGCCGAGATTCACGCATTAGCCCACGTAATAGCACCCATGTTTTCATATAATTCCGTACCAAAGCGCTTCGGCTTCTTGTTTGCAATTAATATAATGATTGGCTTTAGGTAGCCATTTGCTGTGATCGTGAACTGCACGTAATAAAAATTCAAATAATAATAAATGACTGCGCAATACTCTTTGTTGGCGATGTGGCACAATTGGGTTAAATAAGCCTAATAAAGACATTAATTGGCGTGGGTTTTTTTTAACCCATAGCCAAGAGCCTAATTCTAAAGTCAGTGGTAAAAAAAACTGACCACTCCCACTATTTTCTGTATATAAATAATCCCAAATATCGCCGTGGGTACAATACTGCAAAGCCTGTGGTTCAATTACATAAGGATGATGTGGGTAGCTTTGATCAAATAAGGCTTTAAGTGCATAAACTTCGGCTAAATTAGGAAAAGGAATCCGCGTATGGGCATAGGGAAACCACAGTCTATCTCTTAGGCCAAAGCCAGAGTGGCAATCGAGTGCAATACTAAATGGGCTATTGAGTAATTGGGATTTAACCACATTGCAAAGCGCTTGATTTTCTAATTCCATGCTTGCGTTTAATTCGCCTCGATACCAAGGCAGATGCGGGCTAATTCTATGCCCACCGACTAGAAAAGACGTTTTTTCTGCGGATTCAATTGGCGCATTGCGCATTAAATCTACCCCGTAGCCATTGCTACGTGTGCCTCGGGCGATGCCAATTGGGTTAATGAGCGGCATAAACACCAAACGCATGTTTTTTAGGGTGTGCTGTAAGCCACTATCCCAGCGCAACCTGACTAAGAGCGAGCGTAGGAATGCCAACACAATTTGGCTACCAATCCGCTCTAAGCCATGCACCCCGCCAAAAAATCCCAGCACAGGGGCATCTAGTGCTGTGCTGCCCATGCTGATGCTATAGAGCGGAAAGCTCACTTCGTGCCTTTTAACCTCGCCGTGCTGTTGCACACGTAAGACATTTCCTGCTTGCAAGATAATGTCTTCCAGCTCAATTAGTTCTGGTAATTGCAGCATGACTTACTCAGGTAAGTGAGATCAAGGTGCTTTTATAGTAAGCAGCGGCGGATGCTGCATGGCTTATTTATATTCTGTTGCCTTGCATCTTACCTAATATACATTTGGTTTAGCTTTACTTCTAGCTTGCGTTGTACTGTTTCAAAGGATGCGCTTAACAGCCAGTAAATGGCGGCGGCCATTAAATAGAGAGGAAAGGGCTGAAAGGTGGTGGCGATGACTTCCTTACTGGCAAGCATAAGCTCGCTGACCGAAATAACGGATACGAGTGAGGTATCTTTAATTAGGCTAATCAGGCTATTAGATAAGCTGGGTACAGCTAGGCGTAAAGCTTGCGGAGCAACCACGTAACGCAGTGTTTGGCTATTTGTTAGACCTAGGCTTTTACCGGCATCCCATTGCCCTTGGGTAATGCCATTGATAGAGCCACGTAGCGTTTCAGATAAATAACCACCCACATTGAGGCTTAAAGCTAAAACACCCGCGGTGAGCGGCTCAAACTGGATGCCAATGCTGGGTAGGCCAAAATAAATGACAAATAATTGCACCAACAGTGGTGTGCCGCGAATACAGCTGACATAAACGGCGCATATTTGTGATAACACGGGGATTTTACTCAGCCGGATCAAAACCACCAAGATGGCGATAAGTAAGCCGCCTAGCATGGAAGCGATCGCTAAAAAGAGCGTATAGCCCGCGCCATGCAGCAAAATTGGAAACGCGTCTTTAAGTAGCTGTATTAAGCTGGGTAAATCCATTTCCTTGCTCCAAAAATAAAAACCCCCAGTCGTAACAGGGGGTGTAGATCTTACATTTACTGGTTGATATTACATACAACGATTTTTAGTCCACGAAATACACGAGCAGATGAAATATTGCATTTTTTCGTATAACTCGTGGGCTATGTATTTTGATGTGCTATGCCGCTATTTTACTGTGCAACCGGCGGTTTGCTCACATCACGATCAAACCATTTCTTAGATATTTTGGTGAAACTACCATCTGCTTGCAAATCCGCCAAGGCTTTATTTAAGGATGCCTTAAATTTAGGGTTACCTTTTACAAAAGGAATGCCTGATTTTTCGATATCACCCAGTGGCGCACCGGCTTTCAGTGGCAATTTGGTTTTCTTCACGATATAAGGAATCAGCAAGCTATCGTTCAGCGCAGCATCAATGCGGCTAAGCGCTAAATCTTGCAAATATTCTTGGGAGCCTGGATAGGTTTTAACGTCGATTCCACCTACTGCCTTGGCGATATCGGCATAGTTAGTGCCTTGACCTAAGCCTAGTTTTTTACCTTTTAAATCATCTAAGCTTTTGAATACGCGGGTTTCATTGCTACGCACAATCAGCTGCGGGCTAGATAGCGTGTAAGGCTCAGAAAAATCAAAGGTCTCCTTGCGCTTGTCGGTGATGCCTACTTGGTTAATCACAATATCGTACTTGCCAGCTTGTAAGCCAGCCAGCATGGCACTCCACTCACTGGTACTAAACTCTGCTTTTACCCCTAGTTTTTGTGCTAAAGCTTTAGCTAGCTCAACTTCAAAACCCGTTAATTCATTGTTTTCTTTGTAATTAAACGGTGGGTAAGTGCCTTCTACCGCAATTTTTAACGTGCCGCGTTGTTTAATGGTATCGAGTAAATCGGCTGCACCCGCGTGAATTGTAAAACCTAGTAAAGCTGCAGCAAGCAAGAATTTGCGCATTTGTATATTCCTTTTTGATCTAAATAAATGTTTTCAAATGCAATATTCGCATAGTTGCACAGTGCTGAACAGAATTTTTAAGTGGCAATGACATGGTAATTTTGACTAAGACAAAAACAAGGGGCTGGACGACGAGGAGTAAATAGCGATTTTAGCCTATAGTTTGTAAAGCGCTTTATTTTCTATATTTATTTTCTATGGATAAATTACTACCGTCTTTATCCATGCCTTGCAATATTTTATTATAAAAATTTATTTTTTTATTATCCATATTGATATTACAGGCAAGGTACATTTCTGATTGATTAAATAAAAAAATGGGTGTTATCTTATCTGATAAGTTTTTTCTTTTTAAAATGGCTAGCCCAAGTAGCTCACCCGTCGCCCAAAAATCAAAACGATTTTTTAATAGTTTTTGTGGGTTATCTTCATCTGTTTTTGCAAGATCTACTTTAAAACCTTTTTTAATTAAATACTCTGCAATCGCATCGCCGCGATAAGTACCAATAGAATAAGGCTTTAATTCATCTAGATTTTTAGGTGCACGTGTATCACCTTGTTTGGCAAAGATATACCAATTATTTTTGACCAATGGTCCCACCCATTGAAACAGCGCTTCGCGCTCGGGGGTGCGGGTGGTTGAAAAAACGCAGGTGTCGCGCTCTTTTTGGGCTAATTGATAAGCCCGTACCCAAGGATAGGCGGTTATGGTGTAGTTTTCTTTGGCACGCAACATTATTTCAATCACTTTCTCAGTAGAGATTCCACTGACCTTTTGGCTTTTGGCATCCAAGATATTAAACGGCGGGTAATCCTCGGTGGTTAAGGTTAATGCCAGTGCTGGGCCGCTTAGTATGATTAGAGTCAAAAACGTTGATTTCATTTTCTAATCCAAATAAAGGCCGCACAAAATAACCGTTTTATATCTCTTATCTAGTGGTATTAGCAGAAGGTTTTTCATCGTGGTTTATGTATCTCTGCTTAGCTGGTCTTGTTATTCAGATCTGGCGCTAGGATTAGGTAAATCATGTTTTTGTTTTAGACCTTTAATGCGCAAAGTACAACGCCTCTACCTAGCTAGTAGACAGCTCGCTGTGGTTTGCTTGTCAGTTTAAAGCAGCGCCCCCTAGGGGTTATCTCCCCTCATGCCGATAATCTCAGGTCAACCACAAAAATGAGCAAAAGGCATACGAAGGTGATTTTTTAGATTTTTTCTTGGCTTTGCTTACTTTTTGTTCAGCTTGTGGCGTGCCTTATCGTACCCCCCTTAAAGGCACAGCCCTGTGCCAATCAAAAACATAAAATAATAATATTAAAGTAATTTTTTATAGCCAAACGATATAAAAACCGGCTAAGCTAGCCTTTATAGACTAAATGAGTCTAAAAAAACAGTTTAAATAATATTTTGATCGATAGAGGCCTATATGTCTAAACACTCTTTTTTACTCATCTCTTGTCGATGCTGCACCGTGGAGCCTGCCGTGTTTACAAAGTGATCGAGGTGTTTAAATGAGCTTGCCTGTTTTAGATTTATCCCTGTTTTATAGTGAAAATCGTGATGAATTCTTGCGTGATCTGCGCCATGCCGCGCGGGATTACGGGTTTTTTTATTTGCGTGGTCATGGCATCAGTGAGGGCTACCAGCAGGACATGCTGACCTTAGCAAGGCAGTTTTTTGCTTTAAGCCAGGCCGAGAAAATGGCGGTGGGTATGGTGAATTCACCGCATTTTCGCGGCTATACCCGCCAAGGGGGCGAGCTGACTGCAGGGCGGGCCGATCAGCGCGAGCAATTTGACACGATGAATGAGGGCCGAGCGGCCCTTGATACAGAGCCTGCATGGCGGCGTTTGCAAGGCCCCAATCAATGGCCGGAAAGCCTGCCTGCATTAAAAGCGGGTTTGTTGTTTTGGCAAGATAGTTTAAGTGCAATTTGTGAGCGGCTGATGCAGGCTTTTGCGCTGGCATTGGGCCAGCCAGAAGATATCTTTGCAGCGCTTTACCGTGGCGAGCCGTTTCAGCATTTAAAGATGATTCGTTATCCGGGTATAGGGCAAGCGGGGCAAGGGGTGGGCGCGCATAAAGATGCGGGGCTGCTGACCTTGGTGATGCAGGATAAGCAGTCTGGCTTGCAGGTGGCCACATCTCAGGGCTGGCTCGATGCGCCCCCTTTGCCTGGCACGTTTGTGGTGAATATTGGCGAGCTACTAGAGCTGGCTTCTGGCGGCTATTTGCAAGCCACCTTACATAGAGTGGTGTCTCCACCCGTGGGGATTGAGCGTTTGTCTTACGCGTTCTTTATGGGGCCAAGGCTGGATGCTGCCGTGCCTTTACTGCAGCTGCCGGCTGAGCTTAGCAAGCAGTTGGCGGCGGTGTCAGTTGATCCGGCGAACCCATTGTTTAGCCATGTAGGTGAAAACGTACTAAAAGGCCGAGCGCGCTCACATCTGGATGTGGCGGCAAGGCATTATCCTGATTTTTGTTTGTCAGCCGGTATTAAAACTACAGAAAGAGTTTAGTCAATGACTTCAGCATCCATTTTATCTTTGATCGGCAATACGCCACTGGTAGAAATCACCCAGCTGGATACCGGTCTCTGTCGCTTATTTGTAAAGCTGGAAAACCAAAATCCAGGCGGCTCAATTAAAGATCGCGTGGCGCTTTCAATGATTGAAGCCGCCGAGCAAAGCGGGCAGTTAAAGCCTGGCGGTACTATTGTGGAGGCCACTGCAGGCAATACCGGCCTAGGCTTGGCACTGGTGGCGGGGCGTAAGGGTTATCGCACCGTGCTGATTGTGCCAGATAAAATGAGCCGCGAAAAAGTATTGAATTTACAGGCCTTAGGGGCGCAAGTGATTCTGACCCGCTCTGATGTGGGCAAGGGCCACCCTGATTATTATCAGGACAAAGCCCGCCGCGTGGCGCAATCGATTCCGGGTGCTTTATATATTGATCAGTTTAGTAATCCGGCCAACCCCGCCGCACATGAAAAAACCACGGGGCCAGAAATCTGGCGTCAGCTAGAAGAAAAAGTGGATGCGGTGGTGGTGGGCGTAGGCTCAAGTGGCACGCTAACGGGCTTATCCCGCTTTTTTGCCCGCGTTTCCCCGCAAACCGAGTTTGTATTGGCCGACCCAGTGGGATCGATTCTGGCGGATTACGTGGAAACCGGTGCTTTTGGCAGCGCAGGCAGCTGGCTGGTTGAGGGCATAGGCGAAGATTTTGTGCCGCCGCAGTTTGACGGCAGCTTAATTAAGCGCAGCTACCGCATCAGCGATAAAGAAAGCTTTGAAACCGGCCGCGCGTTGCTGCAGGCCGAGGGGTTATTTGCCGGTGCATCGTCCGGCACGTTGCTGGCCGCTGCGCTACGTTATTGCCGCGAGCAGACCACGCCCAAACGCGTGGTGACCTTTATTGGCGATAGCGGCAATAAGTATTTAAGCAAAATGTATAACGATCATTGGATGATCGATCAGGGCATGATAGAAAACGCCAAAACGGGCAATCTGGCTGATCTCATCAGCCGCCCACACGCCAGTGGCGCCACGCTGATTGCCGACCCAGACGAGCCAATTTCGCAAGCATGGCAGCGGATGCGCAGCAACGATGTATCGCAATTGCCGGTGCTGGAAAACGGTGAAATAGTCGGGATTATCGACGAGTGGGATTTACTCTTGTCTGTGCACGGCGAGCCGCAGCAATTTGCTATGCCGGTACGCGCCGCCATGACCAGCCAAGTCACTACATTAGCGCCAGACACCTCGGTTAGAGATTTGCTGCAAGTGTTTAACGACGACAAAATCGCCGTTATCGCTGATAAAGAACGCTTTTACGGCCTCATCACCCAGAGTGATTTACTGGCCTTTTGGCGTAAGAAATTTGTGAGTGAAGCGATTTTAAGCCCCGCTGCACATTGAACTTAGGGTGGATTTGAAGCATCCATCGATGAATCGTCAACAGACCCTAGCCTTCGGAGCCATTTTATGAGCACATTTGAAACCCTCGCCGTCACCAGCGGCCTGCACCGTGATCCACTCGGGGCGATTAATACCCCGATTTATGCCTCTTCTACTTTTCGCCAGCCATCCCCTGGCCAGCCGGATCAATATGAATATTCGCGCTCCAGCAATCCAACGCGCGATGCTTTTGAGGTGGCGATTGCCGCTTTAGAAGGCGGCACGCGTGGCTATGCATTTGCATCAGGCATGGCAGCCATTGCCACGGTACTAGAGTTGTTGCCGGTAAATAGTCACTTAGTGGCCGTGGATGATTTATACGGTGGCAGTGGACGTTTATTTGAAAAAGTAAAACAGCGCACCGCAGGCTTAACGGTGACTTATGTGCCAACCGGCGATTTGGAAGCGCTGCAAGCGGCTATCAAGCCAGAAACTAAAATGATCTGGATTGAAACGCCTTCTAATCCGCTCAATCGCCTCAGTGATTTAAGCGCCATTGTGGCCATTGCTCGTGAAGCAGGTGTGCTCACCGTGGCCGATAACACCTTTGCCTCGCCCGCTTTGCAGCGCCCGCTAGAGCATGGCGTGGATATCGTGCTGCACTCGGCAACCAAGTATTTAAACGGCCATTCTGACGTGATCGCCGGAGCCGTGGTGGTAGGGGATAACGCGGAGCTGGCGGAGCAATTAAGCTTTTTGCAAAACGCTATCGGCGCGGTGCTTGATCCATTTCAAAGCTTTTTAGCACTGCGTGGGATTCGGACTTTAGCGATTCGTATGCAGCGCCATAATCAAAACGCATTGGTTGTTGCCCAGTGGCTAGAGCAGCATCCACGGGTAGAGCGAGTTTTATATCCCTATTTAGAAAGCCACCCACAATACGCGCTGGCAAAAAAACAAATGTCTGGCGGTGGCGGTGTGGTGTCGTTTTACCTGAAGGGCGATGACGCCGCTGCGCATCAAGTGCTGACCCATACCAAGCTGTTTACCTTAGCCGAAAGCCTAGGCGGGGTAGAAAGCCTGATCAGCCAGCCGGTGCGGATGACTCACGCCTCCGTGCCGCCAGAGCGCCGCCTTAAATTAGGCATCAGCGATAATCTAATTCGTCTTTCAGTGGGGATTGAAGGCATTGAAGATTTGCTGGCTGATTTAGAACAGGCCTTGGCAGCATAGTTGTGCTCTTCATGCTGATCTGTAGCTATCAAGCGCCTTCTTAAACCGTTATCCTTTACTTACTATTTTGTAAAAGGATTTACCATGGATTTCCAGACTCCCGTTGATCGTAGCGGTACTTCCAGTGAAAAATGGAATAAATACGCTGGCCAAGATGTATTGCCGATGTGGGTGGCGGATATGGATTTTGCCAGTCCGGAATCCATTATCACTGCGCTGCAGCAGCGGGTAGCGCATGGGGTGTTTGGTTATACCGATGCGCCTGATAGCTTGGTTGAGGCGGTGCAGGGCTACGCGGCTCAGCATTATGGCTGGCAGATTGATGCCAGCTGGATTGTCTGGTTGCCGGGGCTGGTGCAGGGTTTGAATTTGGCTTGCCGTACGGTTGGGAATGCTGGGGATGAGGTGCTGACCGCTACGCCGATTTACCCGCCCTTTTTACGTGCGCCAGGTTTATCTAATCGCAGCTTATTGGCGGTGCCGCTGCAGCAAATTGATAATCACTGGCAATGGGATTTTGCCGCCTTAGAAGCAGCGATCACGCCTAAAACCAAACTCTTACTACTTTGCCATCCGCATAATCCGGTAGGCCGAGCTTGGAATACAGCAGAGCTGACTCAGCTGATTGCTATTGCCCGCCGTCATCAGTTGATTATTTGTTCCGATGAAATCCATTGCGATTTACTGCTGGCAGATGGCGTGCAGCATCAGCCCTTGGCGGCGGTGGATGCTAGCTTTGCTGCGCAAACCATTACCCTGCTTGCGCCATCTAAAACATGGAATATCGCGGGGTTGGGCTGCTCGCTGGCGGTGATTCCAGACCCAACATTACGTGCTAACTTTCGTAAGCAAATGGCGGGGATTGTGCCATCCGTTAACCTGCTGGCCTTTACTGCCGCAGAAGCCGCCTATCGTGATGATGGCGCATGGCACGCCGAGTTGATCAGCACGCTGCGACAAAATCGCGATATCTTACTGGATTGGTTTTCCGGATCAGATCGCCTAAAAATTACCCTGCCAGAAGCCACCTATTTGGCGTGGATAGACGTAAGAGCGCTTGATCCCATCAACCCGCTGCCGTTTTTTGAACAGCTGGGCGTGGGCCTATCGGATGGGCGAGATTTTGGCCTGCCGGGGTTTGTAAGGCTAAATTTTGGCTGCCCAAGTGTGACACTGAAAGCTGCGCTAAAACGGATTGAATCGCTGCGTTAATCGCATATTGTGAGCAAGGTAAAGGGCCTTGCTCACTGCGGAGCAGAATGATAAAACTTTCTTGGCTTGTGCTTACCCTTTTAAGCCAATCTGCCCACAGCCGCGTTCCAGCTTATTCAGCATCCCTTGAAACGCCTGCAGTTCTTCATCACTAAACTCCGCCAAAATTACGTTTAAAAACTCGCTGCGTTTGGGTAAGGCTTGGGTGATGGCGGCTTGGCCAAGCGGGGTAAGAGTGACATTGCTAAGGCGGTTGTCTTGGCTATCGCTGACTCGATGAATGAGTAAATCTTTTTCCATCGATTTAAGCTGGCGGGTTAAAGCGCCTGGATCCATGCTGAGCTGCTGCACCAAAAATTTTTGTGTGCAGAGTGTTTCTTTATGCAGCTGGTTTAAAATGCGCCAACGGCTTAGCCCATGCCCCACCGATAGCTCAAATGCGCCCAGCATGGTGCGATAGCTGCGCCCCAGCTGTTGTAATACTTTGAGTTGCTCAGCTTCATGCTCAGTCATGCTTGGGCCTTTGATTTGAACTGAATACGGGGAATCCGGCGCAAGCACCAGAAGGCAAATAAGATGGCGGCAACGCCCAGCCATTGGCTGCTCTGAATGGCATGGCTGAGTGTGGCGCGGGCTTGCTCGATCAGCGCCAAGCCATCAAAGCCCATTTGGTTGATTTGAGTCATCGCCATGTGCTGCGCCTCTGGGTTCACCAAAACTTGCGGGTCTTTCATTAAATTAGCGATGGCGGTTTGGTTGGCAAAGCGCTGGCTAATTTCATGTCCGTAACGCCAAGTCAGGATAGAGCCAACCAGCGCGGTGCTCAGCATACCGCCAATCATCCGCAAGGATTGTAGTAGCGCGGTGCTAATGCCTAGGTCTTTACGTGGGCAGGTTTCTTGCACAAAAATAGTGAGATTGGGCATGATAAATCCCAGCCCTAATCCGCCAGACACCATGAAAGCAATCACTAAAACATGTGAGGTGTGTGGGCTAATCAGCATCATGCCCAGCACGCAAATCAGCAGCAGGCCAAAGCCTACATAGAGCATCGCTTCAGGCCTTGGTAAATGCGGTACTACACGGCCATTGATAATGCTGGCAAAGGTAATGCAAACCACCAGTGGGGTAATCAGCATTCCCGCTTGGCTGGCAGATAGATGAAAGCCACCTTGTAATAGCAAGGGTGCGTAAGACAAAATTGCAAACATGGTAAAGCCCATCAGCAGCGATAGCCTAAATAGCGCTGCCAAGGCAGGGTCGCGAAAGAGCGCAAAGGGCAGCATGGCGTGCTCGTTATTTGCTTCTTGCCGCCAAGCTAATATGCCCGTGACGGTGCAAATAATCAGCGTAGCCATGACCGCTAGGCTAAATCCTTGCGCTGGCAACCATTCTACAGATAGCTGCAAGCTACCTAAAAATAGCGTAATCAATAGTGCACCCAGCCAATCTAGCCGAATCTTATCGCTATGCTGTGGCTTAATCCGTGGCAGGTAGCGGCTAACAAAAAACACACTTAATAGGCCAACAGGGATATTCACAAAGAAAACGGCCCTCCAGCTTACATAGTGGGTGAGCAAGCCGCCAATGCTTGGGCCAATCGCGTTAGCAATCCCAAAGGCGGCACTGAGCATCACCTGCCATTGCAGGCGCACTTTGCTATCGGGGAATAAATCGGGAATACAGGCAAACGCCGTCCCGACCAGCATGCCGCCACCTATCCCCTGCAGAGCACGGGCTAGTACCAGTAGCAACATGCTATTGGCCATGCCGCAGAGTATGGATGCCAAGGTAAAGGTCACGATGGCCACCACCACAAAGGGCCGGCGGCCATAGTAATCACCTAAGCGGCCAAAGATGGGAATGGTCACCACCGATGCCAGTAAATAAGCGGTAGAAACCCAAGCGTAAAGCTCAAAGCCATGCAGCTCGGCCACGATGGTAGGTAGTGCGGTGGCGACAATGGTTTGATCCAACGCCACCATCATAATCACAAAGCAAATACCCAGCATGGCGAGTAGGGATTGGCGGAAAGTGCGCTCGGTGTTGGGTGTTTGCATAATAGACTAGTCAATGATTGATGGGTCAATAGATTTTCGCAGTTTGTTGCGTCAGAAGGAAGTCACTTTTACCAGAGGCCAACTGAGCTGTAGTAATGGGATGAAAAAAAGCGCAGATTGCTCTGCGCTTTTGAAAATGATATTGGGCGGCTCAGCCTTAGCGATCAGCAAAAGCCAGCTGATCTTGTGCTTTATTGCTGGTGGCTTGGCAGGCGGCCGCAGTAAACAAGACATCGGTTGATGAGTTTAAGGCGGTTTCGGCGGAATCTTGCAATACGCCAATAATAAAGCCCACGGCAACTACTTGCATGGCTAGATCATTAGAAATACCAAACAAGCTACACGCCATAGGAATCAGCAGTAGTGAGCCGCCCGCCACGCCAGAAGCGCCGCAGGCACAAATAGCAGAGACAACACTTAAGAGTAGTGCTGTTGGCAAATCAACGTGAATGCCAAGCGTGTTGACTGCGGCTAAAGTCAGTACCGAAATAGTGATCGCTGCCCCCGCCATATTGATGGTTGCACCCAGTGGAATCGATACCGAGTAATCGTCTTCATGCAGGCCTAGCTTTTTGCATAGCGCCATATTCACAGGGATATTGGCAGCAGAGCTACGGGTAAAAAAGGCGGTTACGCCGCTTTCACGCAGGCAAGCAAAGACCAGTGGATAGGGATTGCGGCGTAGTTTCCAGAATACAATTGCTGGGTTCATCACCAGTGCCACAAACAGCATGCTGCCAATCAGCACCAATAAAAGATGACCGTAGTTCAGCAGCGATTCAATCCCTGTTTCGGCAATGGTGGAGGCCACCAAGCCAAAAATCCCCAGCGGCGCAAAGCGAATCACCACGCCCACAATCACCGATACGCCGCCAGACAAATCGCTGACCACGGTTTTAGTGGTTTCATTGGCGTGGCGCATGGCAACGCCCAGGGCCACAGCCCAAGCTAAAATGCCGATAAAGTTGGCATTCATCAGTGCTTTGACTGGATTATCTACTACGCTAAGCAGCAGGCTACGCAGCACTTCTACAATGCCACTAGGTGGGGTGATGTCGCTGGCGTGTTTGACCAGAATTAATGTAGATGGAAACAAAAAACTAGCGGCCACAGCCACTACAGCGGCGGCAAAGGTGCCGAATAAATATAAAACCAAAATTGGCCGCATATTCGATTTTTGGCTGGGCTTATGATTGGCAATGGATGCCGCTACTAATACAAAGACCAAAATTGGCGCTACAGCTTTTAACGCGCTTACAAATAAGCTACCTAATAAACCCGCTGATTTAGCGCCCTCAGGAAAAAACAGCGCCAGCATAATGCCCAAAATTAAGCCAATTAATATTTGGCTGACTAAACTGGTGCTATTCAATAGCCTAATGAGTGGATTTTTTACCTGCGGCATTGAATTTCCTTTGCTTATCTATATGGCATTGTTTGATGGTGATGCGCAGCCAATCTCTATTGAAAAAAAGCTGCTTTGAAAGCGGAGTGATTTAGGGGGCAGGATAAAAGCTAAATGAATATCTTACTACTAGGGATTCCCTTACGCCGCTTGCTTTCTGTTTAAAATAATGTAATCGATGATCCGTGAAGCGCAGTATTTACTCCTTTGGCATAATATCGCTAAAAAAAAGCGCTACCCAAAAGGGTAACGCTTGAGCAAATACGATGAATTAAATCTTAAAACGATTAAATGTAGATTGCATATTTTTAGCTAATTCATCCAGCATTTTTAGCGTTTTCATGGATGATTGCAGTGCCGCATCAGAATCAAGAATTTGGCCATTAATTGATTCGGTGCTTTGCGCCATGGCGGTAGTGGCATTTTGCTGCTCGCCAGTAGAAAGCGCAATTTCACCGATTCTTTCGGTGACTTGCTTCATCGATTGGCCAATCAACAACATGTGCTCGCTAGCGGTTTGGGTAAGCGAGCTACTTACATCTACGGCTTTTACCGTGGTTTGCATATTGCTCACAGCAAGGCCTGTTTCATTAAGGATATCGCCAATCATCTGGCTGATCTCCATGGTGGCCTTGCCCGTGCGCTCAGCGAGCTTACGCACCTCATCGGCAACCACGGCAAAGCCTCGGCCTTGCTCACCTGCCCGTGCGGCTTCAATGGCGGCATTCAGCGCCAGCAGATTAGTCTGGTCGGCAATTTCGCGGATCACATTGGTGATCTTGCTAATATCCTGCGAACGATGCTCTAGCGATGCCAGTAGGCCAGATAAATCATTGACAGATTGGCGTGTGTGCTCCATTTCTGTGCTGATTTTGAGCACGTTTTCGCTACCATGCAGCGAAGCCTTGGCCGCGTCTTTAACTAGATTGTCGGTTTCGCGTGCGGCTTCGGCAATATGCGAGATGCTGACGCTTACTTCTTCGATGGCTGCGGCATTAGAGCTAGAAATATCGGCCAGCGTATGTGAATCATCGGCAAGTTTTAGTACAGAGTGATTAACTGCACTTACCCCACCAGTTAGCTCAATGGCCTCACGGCGTAATTCTTTGAATAAAATATTTAAGCGTTCAATAAATTGGTTAAACGCTTGCGCCGTTTCAGCCACTTCATCGTTGCCAGTGCTAGGGATACGCTGAGTCAAGTCAGCCTCGCCCTTGGATATATCCAGCATGGCATCGCGAATCTGTAATAAGCCTGCCAATAAGCGACGTAAATAGGCGGTGCAGAACACAATAACAACAATCAAGACCAAAATCACAGCCGCAATAATGATCATAATCAAATGATTGAGCGGCGCATCAATTTCGGCTTTATCTAGTGCAACGCCCAATAACCAGTCGCTGCCCGCAATCGGGGAAAGCTGCACAATATAATCATCTCCCGCCATATTAAATATGCTGGATTTATTTTGTAGAGCGGTGAATTGGCTAGATTCTAAGCCAGGGATCAGGTCGCTAATCGGCTTAAGCTCAAAGCCAGGCTTTGGATAGGCAATAATTTTGCCTTCCTTGGTCATAAGAAATACATGGCCCTTGCCGGAAAGCTTGATAGCTAGCGTAGATTTTACCAAATCGCCGATCAAGATATCGCCACCGATCACTTTTTCTTGGCCGCTTATTTTTTGTGCCAAAGTCAGTACTAATTCATTAAGGGCTGCATCACGGTAGGGCTCTGAAACAATCACTTCATTGGCTGATTTGGCCTGAATATACCAAGGCCGAGCCGCTGGATCATAATCAGGACGAGGTTTGCTTTGGCCAGGCACTGAATACAGCATGGTTTTGCTTGTGCCATCGCCTTCAAACATCAGGCTATAGCCACCGGCATCGGCAAGCTGTTGCAAATAAAGGCTGATATTTTCTTCGCCGCTATGGCGCAGTGCAGATTTAATTACGCGTTTACGGGCATCAAGCCAATTGCTGATAAAGGTGGTTTGCCCAGCGGCAACCGAATCAATCTCTCGTTCGGCTTCGGCGTAGGTGTGATTGCGGATGTTAAAGCAAGTAATCAGGGTGATACTGATCGTTGCAAAGAGCATAGATAACGCGATTAATAGCGTAATTTTACTTCTGATGGACTGCATCATGTGCCTGAAAGTAAAGAGAATTAATCTGAATTATCCTCTTTTATTATGTTATTAGGATACGCTAATGCGCGTAAATTGTTGCGTGGGTATTAATTACTATCTGAGGCAAGTAAATGCCCCTTAATTAATCACTTTTTATTGATACGTTTAGAGTACATGCGCTTGAATTTAATCTAAATTGTAGCCACCCTCTATCTTGTTAATAAAACTGCAGAAGGAGTCATGATGATCATCGGCCCAAACCCAGAGAGTCCTCATCCTAAGGAGGGCTTTTCTCAGGTCTGCTTTATTAAAAACACGGTAACCAATCCCAATATCATAATTGGGGACTATAGCTATTACGATGACCCAGAGGATTCAGAAAATTTTGAGCGCAATGTGCTCTATCACTATCCCTTTATTGGCGATAAATTAATCATTGGTAAATTCTGTGCCTTAGCAAAGGGCATAAAATTTATAATGAACGGTGCCAATCACAAACTTTCTGGCATCTCTACCTACCCCTTTCAAATCTTTGGCAATGGCTGGGAAAAGAACGCCCCTCCACTTACTGATTTTCCATATAAAGGTGATACCATTATTGGTAATGATGTATGGATAGGCTTTGATGCATTGATTATGCCTGGGGTTAAAATTGGCAACGGGGCAGTGATTTCTGCTCGCTCTGTTGTTACCCGTAATATTCCGGCCTACACCGTTGTTGGTGGTAACCCAGCTAAGCTTATTAAGCATCGCTTTACCCTAGATCAAGTGGCCAGATTAGAAGAAATAGCTTGGTGGGATTGGCCGGTGGAAATCATAAGCCAGCATTTGGCCGAGATTATGGCGGGGGATATTGAAGCTTTGGCTGTGGTGGAGCGTGCTTAATTTGAAGTTGAATTAGATTAAGTTGTTTAGCGGCAAAGCGCAAAAACAAAAAACCCGCTAATCCGTGAGGATGCGGGTTTAATATTTTGCTGTGGTGCCCGGGATCGGACTTGAACCGATACGCCATAAGCGAGGGATTTTAAGTCCCTTGTGTCTACCAATTTCACCACCCGGGCCACAAACACTTGCTGCTCTGTTTGCAGAACAGGTGCGCATTATAACTAGCCTAAGATATTTTGCAAGCCCTTTTATCCATAAAAATAGCGGGTCTTGCTAATGAAATACGCTGTTTTTCTTCTAGTATATTGAATTAATTAGCTTATTTTTTTAGGGTGTTGGGTGATAAATCTTAACTCTACTCATATCGGCTACAAATTTCTTTGAGGGTTTTTAATTGGCTTTGGGTTTCGATCGATGCACTATTTTGAAAATAAGCCTCACCCCAATACTTATACGCACTTAAATACCGCGGATTAAGCTGGAGTGCCGCTGGCTAATAGTGGGGGGCATCTTAGAGGCGCTTTGATTTTCTTGTTGCACTAACTACCAAGCGTGTAATGATTGGTTTTGTTGTTGCCTTTGAGCTTAAGTAATCCATTCGGCTCATTGATCGGATTAGGTGCATTTATTGCTATGTTTTAGCTGGCCCTAGCAAAATGTTATTAATCGTCACGAGTCAGTACTTCTAATAGCTCAATTTCAAAGACAAGATTGGAGTTTGGCTTAATATGCTCGCCGATTTGTCTTTCGCCGTAGGCGAGGTGGGCGGGGACTAAAAGTTTGCGTTTTCCGCCTACTTTCATTCCCATTAATCCCTGATCCCAGCCTTTAATGACGCGGCCTGTGCCGATGACGCACTGAAATGGCGAGCCCCTATCATAAGAGGAATCAAATTTTGTGCCATCTTCAAGGAATCCATTGTATTGGGTGGTGATCAAAGCGCCTTTAACGGCTGCCTTGCCATTGCCTAGTTGGATATCAATGATTTCCAATTCTATTGTCATTTATTTTGCTCGTTTATTTTAATTATGGACTACTGCCTAGAAACCCTATCATATAGGATTAGGATTAATTTACCCAAGTGTTGTGCAGACCCACATATCTTTAGTCCTGATTATGCCTCTTGCTTAATGGACTCTGTGTAGATGGATTTCTTGGGTGTTGGGCTTGGTTTTTGAATGCGTAGGGCGGGTGAAACTCGCGAGCAATGCTGAAGAAATACGCGGGTTTCACCCGCCATACTATATTTATAATGAGATTGAGCAAGAGGCTAATCAGGTCATTAGTAAGGTGTAAGCGCCTTAGGTATTAGGCCTTTGTCATCGTTTTTTTGAGTAAGTGATATAACTAGGAGAGGGTTGATATGAAATGGAGTTTAAATAAGCTATTGCTTAGCGCATTGTTGCTATCTTTGAGCGCAATGGAATCATTTGCGGCTTTGCCGCCTAAATATCTAGCAGTGAAGGAGTTTAAAAAGTGTCTGGGAAGTAAACAAATAGAGACGTACAGTGCGTGGTGCATGCCCGCTAAAAAAACAGCAATTTGCTCGAAAGAATCTTGGTCACAATTAAAAGCATTGAGGGGTAAAGATAAACTGCCAAGTTGTTAAGGTGGGATTTGAATGGGGTCATACGGCTTGGTGCGCGTCTGGAGCTTGCTCATCCATTCTGGCTTTCAGAAAAAGCGTGTTTTTTTTAGGAACGCCAGGCAAAGAAAAAGCCCTGAATAATCAGGGCTTTAACGGTCTTGCTTATGGAGGCGGAGGCCGGAATCGAACCGGCGTAGACGGCTTTGCAAGCCGAATCATTTATATATAAATCAATAAGTTGTAATGATTGCTATCTTAAATGCTAACCTTACGGATTTTTTAGTTTTCTATTTGTAATTAAAAAGCCCCGCTTAGCAGGGCTTGGAAGTTGTTTCAACAATCAATCATTTCTTTACAGTTAGCCGCATGTCCTCTTCATTTTCGGACTCCAGCTCTGAGTCAGCGATAACTTTGCATGCAATAGCTTGTTCACGGATTAGTACTGGATTAACTAGGTTATTGGCTTTGAATTTTTCATTGTATTCTGCCAGTTTTTTTTCTGCGATTTCCAGCCATTTTTCGCCATGCTCATTAAATAATGCACTGGCCCAATGGATGACAATGGCCTGCTCATATTCAGCCTTTTTTGCCTTATCTTCGTAAATACCTGCTGCAATTAAGGATTGCTCCTTGGGTTATGCAGCCAGCAGCTGCCGTTTTTCTTTCGGCTGCCAGATGGCCAGCTCTGGCAGATTGGCTTTAACAAGCGCAGCGGCCAGCGGTGGGCAGACTGAATTGCCGGCCATGCGCACTTGGGCTTTCTTTGTGAGTGGCTTGCCGTTGATGACGGGTGCAAAGTTGTACGTTGCCGGGAAGCCTTGTGCGCGGTATAGCTCGCTTGGCTCAAGCATTCGCATGCCGATATCTGCAATCGCATACGTTTGCCCACTAACCGTCACCAGGCCCATTCGATCTGTACACGGAATTGTGTGCATTGGGTCAGTGAGGGGTACGCCGTCTTTTTCATTGCCGTAATACTTGACTAGAAACGCCCGTACTTCGGCGTGGTGAGTGCCTTGAGCGCTAATGGTGTGGATTGGCTCATCAGTTGCGCTGCCAATGTTTGTGCCGCGCATCTTGATTAGATTACTGGTTACGACTGCATGACGATTTTCAGTGGTTTGAGTCGCAATTGGAGCGTCAATGCTAGAGCCACGAAAATCACCCACTTTTTTCTCGCCGTAGTACGTGATTAGATTTGCGCTTAAAAGTGCGTGATGATCTGTCGTCGTCACTGTATGTAGTGGATCCGCTAAATCAACGCCATCGCCGGTGTAGTTGCCGCCGTAGTGCTTAATAAGTGTGGCCGCAGCTAGGGCGAAATGACCGCCTTTCACTTCTGCGCATTGTGTGCGTAACGGCTCATTTGCCGACCATGCACGAGGGCTAGAGGCATTTGCGCATTCAGTAATGACTGGGCTAACTATTCCATAGCCGCCGCTGGATGTGACGGTGGGGAGTGGTTGATTAATATCGCGCACGCCTGTTCCCCAGCGCTGTGCTTTACCTGGTTTACCTTCGCCGTGGGCAAGCGTCACGATGTATGGGTTTGCGGCCTCAATAACATAGCGTTTAATGCCTCGTGCAATTCTGCGCAGCGTGGCTTCTGCTAGCGGCTTTTTGCGTGTAAAAATGGATGGGCATGCATATGACCAATCTATGCAGTCTGCGGCGGTTAGCCACGGTTTTAGAATCCCTGCTTTAACGCCTGGACTATCCGGCGCTGCGTGTGTTGGCGCTGGCCAGACAATCGGTTGACCATCACATCGGGCAATCAGGAATAAACGCTTGCGGATGGTTGGTGCGCCGTAATCGCAGGCACGCAGTTCGCGGTGTTCTACATGGTAGCCGTGGTGTTTGAGCGCATTCACAAAGCTATTGAATGTCCTGCCTTTATTTTTTGGGCAGGGGGTGCCGTCTTCGAGAAGCGGACCCCAGGTTTTAAACTCTTCGACGTTCTCCAGCATGATGACGCGAGGCTTTACTTGAGCTGCCCAGCGCAAAGCGACCCACGCCAATCCTCTGATCTTTTTCTCACGCGGTGCGCCGCCCTTGGCTTTGCTGAAATGCTTACAGTCTGGGCTAAACCACGCCAGTCCAACGGGTCGGCCTTGGGTGACTTCAAGTGGTTTTACGTCCCACACGCTTTCGCAATAATGCTTAGTTTGTGGGTGATTAATGCTGTGCATCGCCAGCGCTTCTGGGTCGTGATTGATTGCGATATCGACGCAGCGACCTAGCCCATCCTCAATCCCCGTTGATGCCCCCCCTCCACCTGAAAAATTATCGACAATCAGCTCATGGTGCAGATCCATAATGAATTGGTCGCGGATCATAGAGAAACCTTTACGCATGAATGAAGAGGTTTAGTCATTTGGATACAGCCTCCTGTTTTCTTCTTCCCTCTCGCGTTCCCATTTGGAGCGCAATTCTGCTCTTGCCTCACTCATGGCTATTGCTAGGTCAATAAATTGCGGGAATTCATCTGCTACCCAGCGGCCCGCAACGCGCAGGGCTTCGGTTTCGCCTACCCTTGCGTATTCCTGCACGATGTTTAAAACAACGCGGGTATAGCGTTCATCCAGCGGGGCGAGAATTTCGCCCATGGAAAAAGCGTTGTTAGGGTTGTATAAGGACAAAATGCACTTTGCCAGTGCGGTCTGGCCGGATGTGCCCCAGTGCTGTTTTACTAATTCCAATGCTTCAAGATATGGATTCATTTCATAACCCCGCTGCTTCAAGCTGCTCAAAAATATCCCTGCGCACGGTTGCTAGTCGCTGCAAAGGCATTGCCGTAAATAGCCCACTGTTAGCTAAATCGTTAAAGATCAGTTTATTGCTGACCATTAATTCAATATCTTTGCCAAAAGTAGATTTATTCCGCTGCTTGATATTGATAATTCCTTTAATTCTATTTTTGTTTTCTGCGTAGATTTGGGTATCGATAAAGCGCTTGCCATTTTTGCTGACTTCGCCAAAGTATTCGTTTTCCCATACTACAATTTGCGCGGGTTGGTTTCTGAGCAATGCCACCAGCCCATTCATGGTGTCGTCCATTGCTTGGCCGCCGGTTAATACTGTGTGGATATAAACCGTTTTCCCCATTTCTTTGAGCATGTCTATTACGCCGTTTTCTGCTAAATAGGCGGAAAGGGGGATGAATGTGGATGCGCCGTTATCAATCACTGCTACGCCATCATGCTCAATAAGCTGTTCAATCAGGCTATCAAATACCCGTGAATCAATTTCAGAGTCCCTATTTAATACATTGACCCGCTGCACCGGAATTGATTTGTAGCGACTGAAAGTATCATTAACCGGATCAGTATCTGCGCAGAATAAATGGTCGATAGTTTCTTTTAGATATTGTGCGAGTAATACGGCAATAAAACTTTTGCCAACGCCGCCTTTGCCTTGTAATACAAAATGAATGCTCATTGCTTTACTCCCATAAATTGTCGGATGGTGTTTTGTCGAATTCAAATGCCGGGTTGCTAATTGCTGCGGGTAATGCTTGGGCCTTAATTGTCTTGGCCTGGGCTGTGGCCGTGGGCGCATGGGGGTTCCTCTTTTGCTGCTTTCTGATTCTAAAAAGGGTGGTTTGGTAAACCTCAAAACTAAGGCCAAAGCCGCGCTGGTTAAGTACAGCCAGTATTTGTAAATGGGTATAGCCAGCAGCGAGAGCAGCATCAATTTCTGGCAGAGCCGCTCTAAGCATTGCGGCTTTGCTGGGCGGTTTACTGGATAAATCCGTAAGTAAATCAGCCATAGTGTTTATAAGTTGTTTAGAAACTGTTTAGATTTTGTTTAGAGAATGTTTAGAAAGTGTTTAGATTTTTACGCCCTGCATTCCCACACTTCGCGGGTCATTTGCTGCAGCTCTTTGCGCTGTTGCCATTCAATGCGCTTTTTGCTGATGGCGGTATCCTGTGCAATTTGGTTTGGAGTAGCTTTAGATTTGCCCAGAAATAGAATATTCATCTCTTGGGTAAAGGTGCGTGCTTCACGGCTAGTTAGTGTTTGCATGGCGGGCTCTTAAGCGTAAGCGGATAAATCAGGGCGGGGTTTGTTTTTTCGCCCCACTGGGTTTTGTATTACAGGCATCGCCAGCGCTTCACGCTCGGCCTTTTTTTTGCGGCGGGCGGCAGTTTGTTTTGCAGCCACACTGCGCACATAGCTGACTAAATCATCCTCAAGAAACACGTAAGCTCTGCCGATCTTTGCGGCGATTAATTCACCGCTGGCGGCCAGCTCGCTGAGCGTGGTGGGGTGGATATTTAAGAACGCGGCGGCGGTGGCGATGTCATAGCTTTTCATGCTGCTTGTGCCTCTAAAGCAATTTTGATGCGCTCTGTGTTAGTCGTTGCACGTATTTGATAAACATCAAGCGTGCGATAAACACGGCGTTGGGCGTTCACTACTGCGGTGGCTGCGGCCAGCTCTTCAGTGCTTAAAATCCCATCTGGGGTATCCAGCACGGTAAGTAATCTGCGCAGCGGGGCTTGGTCGATAGAGAAATGCATGTCTTGCCCCAAGCGTTCCCAGCAGCCAATCCAGCCGTCTAATGACGGGGCCACAGGCAGCAAGTCGTCGTTGATATCGCGGAAAACGGCGTATTCCGGCGCACCATCCACGCTTACAACGCTGATTTCGCCCTTGTGCAGCTCATCAAACATTTGATCAATCAGTAGGAAAGCGCTGCGCACCTCAAGAATGGTGGGGGTGCGTGGCTTAGTGCGGCGGCGGCTGGCGCGGTTCATGCGTGGCCCCACAAGCAGCGGGATTGATGTTGTATCGCTGATTGCAAATGCAGCTCACAAATAATATGCAGACTGTGGATGTCGCCGTAATTATTGATATTCTGATCAATAAAATAGGGAGCTATTCCGCGCTCGCTGGAATGTGAGTTAACAGGGGCAATATTGCGGCGATTAATTTGCCAGATATGGCCGTCTAATCGGCTAATGAAATCAGCTTCATCATCAAAGCGCACATCAGTCACAACAACATTGCCGACTGTTGATTCAATTCGCTTTGCTAATTGTGTGGTCCAATAGTCCTGGCTGTAGTACTTGCGACGGTATTCTGTGCCCCATTGCTGCATAATCCAGCGCGGTGATCGGGATTCAAAAGCCAGGGCTGGCCGTTGTCTAAGCAAATGCGCTTGAACGTCATTAAAATTCTGATTGCGGCAATTAATTAGTGCCAACTCTTCACAATCAGTTTCTTTAGAATCACGGTTATTAAAAAAATCCACAGGCACATTAAATGCCTCCGCTAATTCTTCTTTCAATGCGTCGCCAAACGCCATTTTGGTAAAACCGTGATGGGCCACCAGAAAATCAGCAGCAGTATCTTTGCCTGCCCCCGCTAATCCACTTAGCCCGATAATAATGCGTGGTTTATTCATGATTAGTTCTCAAAATCAGTAGGATTAAAGATAAGAAACAGGCCGTAAAAAATATATGCGATGCCTAATAAAATGACTGTGGCAAATGCGCTGTTTTCTGGGGATGGCACTTTAATTAAAATAAAACAGATAGCAGTCCATGCAATTACAAATAAAGAAAATAGCACTAAAGCAATAATTACATCTCGCATAGCTAACTCCGTTTAGGGTTCACTCACATCGCATAGCCGCCGCGTGGGCAGGGGCTATACGCTGGGGGCGATTAGCTGGCGTATGCATCACGGGTATCTTGCCATCGACAAGGTTTTCTAAATTGATGCAGCCAAAGTCTGGCTTTTGTGCCGCATTTAGGATTTCTTGCACTGCGGTTTGGTTTGCAGTTTGGTTTAATTCCATGATGATTTACTTCCTTGGTTCGGGTGGGGTTAAGCGACTTTTGAGGTCGCGTTTTCAATTTCGCGCACTAATGTCGGTGTGACGGCAATATCGCGCACGGTTTTAGGGGCGGTTTCTACGCTGCGCAAATCCAGCGTGCGTTGGCTAGGGTCTGTCGCCAGCATGTCGCCCTCTGGCGTGCCAAACATGATCGATTCATTGCGTGGCAGGCGGGGCTTAGTCATCTTGATGTCGTAAGCCACATTCAGCGCCCCAGATCGGCGGCCAGCAGGCTTGATCGATATCGTGAGCGTGATCTTGCCGCCTTTTCTTTCTTCTACTTCGGTGATGGCCATGTTGACCTCACGAATCGACTCGCCCAGCTCCTCTACAAGCTCGCCGCCTGCAATATCGCGCAGGATGTCTATTGATGACCTCATGCTGTGCTACTCCTAAGTTGACATATAAAGTAAGGGGTGGTCGCTCCGGTGATAAACTGTTGATGTCTTACAAGGACGCATTCAACTTTTACTAAGGAGCAACTATGGAAAATCATTACTGCATGACGGTTGGTGAATTGCGCCAAGAGTTATCTGGCTATTCAAACAACACCCCATTAAGTTTTGGAGCGGGTGATCTGGTGTTCTACCGAGCCAAAAACCGTGGAGCTGTCGATCAACCCGCCGTTAATATCGAGTTCAATCAGGTTTATGTTGTGACTTCTGAATAATCGGGCGGTTATCGCCGGTCTTGCTATTCATCCAATCGCGTAGCAGGTTTAAAACGTTGTCTTGGTCGCCGCTTCGGTAGCTTTCCATGAGGGGGCCTAGTTGGCCTCTTCACCTGGGCGTAAGTGCGTAAGCGGTTCCGCCCATCTACAGCTCCTTATTAATATTTAATAGCTAACGTAATTAAATATAGCTGTTGAAATAATGTTTGGTCAATAGCAAACGCAATATTTTTTTGATATTGTGTATTTTTGGCGAAAAAAAACCGCCAGAAGGCGGTTTGTCGCTTAGTAAATTTAACTCAAGCGTTGTATAAAAATGACGTTACCATTTTTTTTTATCAGAGCATGGTTAGTTTCCTGATCGCAAGAGTAGATAGGTTTATGGGGTGAATTTGAAAAAATGCATGGGCTGCAGTGGCTTCTTCGTAGGATAGAAGCGGGGTCAGTGGAATCGTGATTTTTTGTCCTAGGGCATATTCAATTGAGAGCTGCAGATAGAATTCTCTTTCTGCTTGTGAAATTGGCATTGTTTCGCCTTGTATTACAGCGGTATCAAAACTACTATTCATGCTGGATCCTTTGAAGGAGGGTCTTTTATTGATTTGTAAGAAATACCCATGTCGTTGGCGCGGCGTGGGTATTTTTTTTGTCAGTTGTGGCTATTTTTTTCTTACATATTTCTAACATTGAATGCTGATAATACCATTTTAAACTCCATGAGTAAGGGGTAGTCCGATCAACGTAGTGTTATGGTGACACTATACAAATAGTCAATAAAAACGCCACTATTGTGGAATGATTGACGATATTATCCGTACCCAAATTCGCGTTCCTGGCCCCTTGTATGAGGAGCTAAAGGAGCGTGCAGAGCAGAATCATCATTCACTGAATAGTGAAATGATTCTGCGGCTGCAGGCTTCATTAACTGAACAGGAACAGTTGTTAAAAAGAATGTCTTTGCTTGAGCAACAAAATCAAAATATATTGCAGCTTCTGCAGCAATTGATATTGAAGTAATAACAGCTCTATTACTAGATGCTGTAGATGCAAAAAGGGGTTTGTTGTGGGTTTTGAGAGTACTTTTTGCATTTATGCATAAAAAAACCCGCTTGAGTTAAGCGGGTTTTTTTATGCATATTATGGTGATACAGCTTCTTTATAGTTCGTATCTCTTCGTACCTTATTTGCAGCCAGTGCTGATGCTTTCTATAGATGTTGTTGGAGTGATGCGGGCTGCTCCTCCTAGGTAAAATTCAGCAGTAGAGCCGTTTTCGGTTGTTCTAATGTGGATAATGGCCCAGTGCATTGCTCCATTGAGTATAACAATCTCAAGTGGCTCATTTTCTGTACTTACTATTTTTGATCGTAAAGAGCCCAAAGCGTAGCTATCTGCATTTCGATCAATGCATTGGGCAAACGCTTTAGCTGAGCGAGAACTTGAAAGTGTGCCTTGAGGTCGATCTTTTAGTATTTCGTTATGTGTTGCACAGCCGCTTAAAAGAGTGACCATAAATGCTGAAAGTGTTAGTGAACATTTCATGCTTATATTCTCACTGCTGGAGGTTCATATTCCGCCACTTACAGCAATTACCCGGCCAATAATTTGCACTTGGTCGGTCAATTCGGCAGGGATAAATTTGTCAGGGTATTTATTTTTGTCTACGTTATCTGAGCTAATTCGTAGTGAACCACCAATTTCTTTGTGAATGCGCTTTACAAATACTTCTCCTTCGATTGCAAGAGCATAAACCTTCCCCTCACTTACTTGCGTTTGGCAATAGTCAACAACGAGACTATCCCCATCTAAAATTCGAGGTTCCATGCTGTTGCCATCTGCAACCATTGTTGCAGCGCATTTAGGATCGATTCCAACTCGCTCTGCCCACTTACGTCTAAATGCTTGTTGCTGTCCTTTGAAGTCAACTTCCCACACTATATTACCGCTCCCTGCTGAAAGCTTTATATCAAGTGAAGGGATAAAAACATAGATGTCAGGATCTAGCTCGTCTTCGTTATCCCATACTTGAATCGGGCGCAGCGATGTTGTGTTTATGCCAGTCATGGGGCCTTTGCCTTGTTCTAGCCAGAGGGGATTACATTGCAGTGCCTCGGCCAGTGCAACAACGGCATTAGTGCTTTTATTGCGCCCAGACTCAAATAGGGCAATGGTCGGTTGCGCAACGCCCGCCCGTTTTGCCACTTCCCCTTGTGTTAAGCCTAGTTCTTGCCGACGTTGTCGGACTCTGTATGAAAATGTGCTCATATAGCGATTGTAATACCTATATAAATTGCAATGGCTATTGCGAAATAATAGCTAATGCAATATATTTGAGTGCATGAACTGGACAACACTCATCAAAACGGTAATTAACCGAGGCTACACCCAACAGCAAATCGCTGGGCTGGTGCAGTGTCGGCAGCCCACTATAAGCGCGCTGCTCAATGGTGGTCGTGGCAAGCGCATCAGTTGGGAACTAGGCGATGCTTTGCTAAAGCTAGAGCAAAGTACACGTGAAGCACCAAAGTCTTCCTCCTCTGGCGTTGCTTCCGCATGAACGCTGGTTTTGCCGGTATATCCGGCTTTTTTATACCTCGCTGTTGTTGCTGACTTTAGATGACAACCGCATTTTTAAATACGTTTGCCGATAAAAGGAAATAACGTGTCTGAAGCAATCATTGCAAGTGTTGAAGATGCTGCGTACCACTGTGCCCATGCTTACCCTGGCGGCGTAGAGTCCTTAGCCCCGCGCATGGGGATTGGTGCGCAAGTGCTACGCAATAAACTAAACCCGAATACTAATAGCCACAAGCTAACGCTAGCAGAGGCTGATTTGTTGATCGGGATTACTGGGGATAAGTCGGTGCTACATGCATTGGCGATGACGCACGGCATGGTGTGTGTGCCTTTGCTTGCTGACGGTCAATATGCGTGTGATACCACGGTTTTAGAAATGGTAACGCGCTTATGGCGCCTTGGCGGGCAGGTTGGTACCGCTGTGGATGAGACGCTGGAAGACCACAGGGTTGAATCGGGGGAGGTGCAAAAAGTGCGTGAGAAGGTTTATTCACACGTTGCTGCCCTGCATGAGCTGGTTGCCGTGCTAGATGGAATGGCCGAGTAATGACGGCGCGCCCGTTTCAGCGGCAAAAGCTTTTGAGGCAGGCGTGGGCATTACGTAAAACGCCATCTCACAAAAAACGGGAGGCTATTCGTGCCTTGCTCAGTAGTTTAAAAAATCTTTTGGAACAGCAATCAAATACGCGGCCATTCAATGATTAAAGACCCAACTTTTGATGCGGTGGCTTTACGCGAAGCTCGTGAGCAGCGGGCAATTAAGGCTAAAGCAGATTGGTTAGCACGGCGAGTTGCTCGCAGAGCCGATCCTGCATACCGCGCTATGCGGCGACGCCGAATCCAACGGCTACTGCGGTTGGTGATGTTAGGAAAAATGAAGGAAAGACGATGAGTGCTATTTTGAAATTAACGCTAAAGCAGTATGCATTATCGCCTTTGCCCGTTGCGCCATGCCATCGCTTTAAGCTTGTTGAAAATTTGCGGCTTATGGGTGGCGCAAGATTGCACTGGTATCACTTGCTGCTGCCGGTGAAATTTCATCGCTGAGTAGTAAATCTATTGTTGTCCTTAACCAGTATTCCATGCGCTGCAGTGTTTCATCGGCTTGCGTTGACTCGGCATTCAAATTTGCCAGTGTTACTAGCGTTTCTTTTTGCAGGTATTCGGCAATGAGCTGGCTTCGCCCGCTGGTTGCTACGACTGCAAGCACTAAGGTTTGCAAGCCCATGATATTGCCAGTGAGTTGATTTAAGCGCGATTCAATTTCAGTATTCATAAGCTGGCTCCGGTCAATGCCGCAGTGTAGAGCATAGTCAATAGTCGGCAAAAATAATTAAGGGTAGGTGTGTTAATGGGGGCTTTAATCGAAACGGTCATTGACCAGTTTTCTAGGCAAGGCATGCCTGCCATTGATGCGGTATCTCTGCGGGCGGATTCTAATAAGCATGTGTATGGGCCACAAAAAAAAGCGTGGTATCGCCTGTATGAGTATATTTCACCTAAAACAGGGAAAATATGGGTAAGCGGATTTTTTGGCTATAAGGATCGATGGTGGCCGGTGGAGCAGGCGGAGCAAGAGCCTATTCCTGTAGAGGAACGGGCCGCCGCGCAATTGGAGTGGGAGCGTAAAGAGGCCGAGTACCAGGCTAAGATAAAAATTGCTGCTGCTAATGCGGCATCAAGAGCACGGCAGCAGCTGCAAGAATCAGCAAGGGCTGGTGAGTCTGCGTATTTAGCACGCAAGCACGTCGCGAAGGCAGAGGCTGTGCGCTATATGCAGCGGGATAAATTAGGCTGGATTATTATTCCGCTCCTGCGCTACGACCTCGGTGAGATTGTAGGCTCGCAAAAAATAAGTCCTAAGAAGTTTCCTGATGGCAATGATAAGTTTTATAACAAGGGCATGGCTAAGACGGGTGCGGCGTGCAGGCTGGGTGAAGAGCCATTAGATGGTGATCTGATTCTGATTGCTGAAGGGTATGCGACGGCGGCAACAGGCAGGGAGGCAACGGGCTATCAATCCCCTGTGTTTATGGCGCTAGATAGTGGCAATTTGCTGCCCGTTGCCCGCATATTAAGGGCTAAATACCCGCTGAGCCCCTTGTTATTTTTGGCTGATGATGATTACTTGCCAACAAAAAAAGGGGATGAGAATTATGCAGGAGAAAAGAAAGCAGCAGCGGCAACTCAAGAGCTTAAAAACGCTGTTTATATATTGCCTGTTTTTACCGCTGTACGTAGAGCGGCGCCTGATGATGAAGCTCTGCCAAAGCTAACTGATTTTAATGATCTGCATATTGCAGAGGGCATTGATGCTGTAGCTAAGCAAATACAGAGTGGCATTGCCCTGCTGTTAACCCCTAAGACTGTGGTAGCGCCTGCCATCCCCGCACCCCTTCCTGTTGTTAGCGCCGCGCAGCAAACTGGGGGGGCAGGGGGTGAAGGTTTCACTCTTGAATTAATGCTGGCCAGATTTGCGCTGATTATTGGTGAACGACGGGTGTGGGATACTGCTGAGCAAATGGTGATGAAATGGCCTGGCTTCGCCGCATTGGTGGGGCGAGCTCAGGCTGCTGAATGGGAGGCGCGGGCAGATAAACGCACAATGCGCCAAACCGACCTACCAAAAATTAAGCGTGGCAAAGCTGTGGATGATGCCACGCTGGGTGCTAGTGCGATGCTGATGGAGCGCTATACCTTGCTCTACGGTACCGAAACAGTTTGGGACGCGGATAATCGTATTGTTTTGAGTTTGTCCGCCGTGCGGGCAGCTTATGGCGGTGATGCAGTTAAATTTTGGCAAGAAAACCCACTGCGCAAGATGATTAATGCTGAAAATTTAGTATTTGATCCGACTCAGACTGTCGATTTAGATACGCATGTAAATCTGTTTGCAGGGATCCCGCTGAAGCCAGTTTTTGATGATGATTTGGCAGACCCTATTATTGGTTTGGTGATGCATCTTTGTAACCATGACGCGAAGGTTTATCACTGGTTAATGCAATGGCTGGCTTTGCCTTTGCAGAGACTGGGTAGCAAGATGGATTCATCGGTCTTGATGTTTGGTGAGAAGCAGGGCACGGGTAAAAGCTTGTTTTTTGAAGGCGTAATAAAGGCGATTTATACCGAGTACGCCACAACAATTGGCCAGCATCAGCTGGATAGCCAATTTACAGCGTGGCAATCGAGGCGCTTATTTGTGCTGGCTGAGGAGGTGGTTGGCCGTGCTGAGAAATACAGTCATATCGGTACAATTAAGCATCTGGTTACTGGCCGGACGGTGCGTATTAATGAAAAGAATATGCCAGAGCGCGAAGAGGCCAATTTTGCAAATATTGTCTTTTTGAGTAATGAAGTACAGCCACTGCACTTGGAGCTAGATGACCGGCGTTTTTTAGTGGTGGAACCTAAAACTTTGCTCAGCCTGCCAGCGCAAGCAGAAATGAAACTGGCGCTGGCAAATGGGGCGATTGCTGCGTTTTATGATCATTTGATGCGCTACCCAATTGATAAAGGTTTTGATGAGCGTAGCAAGCCGCCAATGACTACAGCAAAAGAGAGACTGATTGAGTTTGGTTTGCTTAGCTGGCAAATATTTTATAGGCATTGGGTTGACGGGGATTTGTCTGTGCCTTATTGCTCTTGTCGCACAGAAGATTTGTTTGCTGCATATAAGAAATGGAGGGAAAAAGAGTCTGGCTCGTCAGATAAGCTTACGCAGACTAAATTTTCGTGCTTAATGTCATCTCGATTAAAAAAATCACGAGAGCATTTGTCATCAGGGTATGATCGTAAAAAAGCCATGGTGTTTATCATTGGCTCTCCGCCAGAAAGTGAAAGCTTGGGTGCTTGGCTTACCACGGAATGCGAGCGTTTTTCTAATAGCTTGCGTGGAGAGTTTGATTAAAATTGGGGCAGGGTGGGCAGGGTTTGGGTCATGGCTTTAGACCAACCCTGACCCACATCAAAACAAATAACGGCGCGGCTTAGCGCCGTTTTTGCGTTTTTGGCAGGGTTGTTTTACATCTTTCCGTGTGCACGTATAAAGCTTGTTTCTCCTCTACCTCTTTCTATTAAGACGCGAGGAAAATTATATACACGGCAATCTATTTATAAACCCTGTCTACTGTGTACAAATGAGTTAGAAGCTAATGGTTATAAGGGTTTGACGTGGGTCAGGGTTGATCAGTAACTATGACCCATACCCTGTCAACCCTGCCCATATCCACAATGTGCTGGTTTTGTGGTTTAAAATCACGGGTATAAATAAAGCTGGGCAATGATCTGGCTAAGGAGTCTCCATGCGGGTATTGCGGAGGCGAACGTGGTTGATATTCATGAAGGCAAGACGGCTATCGAGTTGCTCGAAAATTGGGCAGGTTGGTTGCGTGTTAGTACGGGCAATAAGTCTGGGTTTTGCAGCTCAATGTATATGTCGCCAGAAGAGAAAGCATTAGCGGGTGGCGTGTGCCGTGAAGCAAAGTTTAATGAGCAGCATGGCATGCGTGTTGAAGCGATGCTGGCCGTTATGATGCAGAACTCAAAGCAACAAGGTTTTGTTAGGCTGTTGAAGCAGCACTATCATTTTCGTGCTAATCCTCATGCAGTATGCCGAAAAGAAGGCTTACCTATTGAGAGTTATAAATGGCATGTTGAACGAGCGGTGAAAGTGTTTGAAAATGTTTTTGTAGAAAATAGCTTGACGGCTACAAAAATGCTACGCTACCATTCACTCAACAATTCGATACCGCCACGGCGAGAGCAGAACCCTTCAAGGGTGCTTCTTTGCGCCTAGTGCAATCAAGCCCCGCTCCTGCGGGGTTTTTTGTTGTCTGTTATTTATGCTTTGCTCTATCAGTTATCACTCCTCTTTTAACGCCCTGCCGCTTGGTGGGGCGTTTCTTTTTGTAGGAAGCAAAAGCCAGCGCGGTGCGGGGAACCATTCCCCTTAAGCCTCTGTCCCCATGCGCCCGCTGCCTTTTGCTTCTTCTAATTTTCACGCCTCGAAGGAGGTGATCTATATGCCGTATGCAGCAAAGCGTCCATGTGCTCATGCGGGTTGCAAGTCCTTGGTGGGTGCTGGCCAGCGTATGTGTGCAGAGCACCGTAAGCAGTCGCAACGTGAGCAAGATCAACAGCGCGGATCTGCTAGTGAGCGTGGTTATAACGTGCGCTGGCAAAAGGCGCGGGCAACTTATCTACGATCACACCCGCTATGTGTAATGTGCAAAGCAGAAGGGCGTTTGATGGCAGCACGGGTGGTTGACCACATCACCCCCCATCGCGGCGATCAAGAGTTGTTCTGGGATACAAAGAACAACTGGCAAGCGCTGTGCACTACGTGTCATAGCAAACATAAGCAGCGGATTGAGAAAGCTTACGGAAAAGAGGGTGAAAAGCGAAAAATGTAAGCATTTTGACGATACTTACATGAGGGGGGTATAAAAACTCTACGTGTAAGTTTGTAAAGACCGGTCGCTTAACATCATTTTTTCGCGGAGTGTTTTTAGAAGGGGGGAGGTCTAACAATTTACCTGCTCCTGTGCCATTAATTGATAGCGTTTGCTTTTTTTGCAGCAAAACGCATAGGAAACGCTGTATGAGCCAAGAGAGACCGCCTTTTGCGGTGATTCAGGGAGGGATTGGTAAATCGCCGCTGGTTACGGTTGGAGAGGTCATTAGCCCTGCCAAGCCGCCTGGGGAGATGAACACACAAGAACGACGTGTTTGGGATTACATTTGTGAGCGCCTACGTGAGGCGGGCATCGACCACGGCACTTTTGGATTAGCCGCAATGGTTGTTTGTAAAACATACATTCACTGGATTCAAGCAGAGTCAGAGCTCGCAAAAATTAAAGATAGCAATTTCGGTAGTTATTTGATTACTACGCCGAATGGGTTTTCGCAGCCACATCAGATTTTTTATGTTGTATCTGCCCTAAAAAAAGAACTCTTACAATGGTTGCCTGAATGCGCACTGACAATCCCCTCGCTGTCGAACATCCGTTCCAAGACGGGCGATCAGTCGCAACAGGACGATCTGTTCGGCAACCTCGTCAATCACGCCGCAAACCGACCAAGCGCGTTCGGGCATTAATCCCGCCAGAAGATCAGTGGCAGGAATGGGACCGAACGTATGGTGTGCCGGTACTGCAATATGAAATAACGGTGGGTGAGTACGTTTACTTAGCTGTTGAGCGCCACTACAGAGATCTACAACAAGCCCACAAACGTGGGCTATTTTTTCGCCCTGATAAAGCTTGGCACATCATCCACTTTATCCAAGATTACTTTTTCCACGTTAAAGGGCCGCTGGCTGGCACGCCCATTCTGCTGGATCCATGGCAACTGTTTTGGACAGCCTGCAAATATGGCTGGGTAAAGGCGGACGGCACGCGTCGCTTTGGTCGTGCTTATGAAGAAGTGGCTCGAAAAAACGGAAAATCAACATGGACTGCACCGCAAGGGGCGTATTTGTTTATGGCTGATGGTGAAATTGGTGCCGAAGTTTACGCGGTTGCAACCACACGGGAACAAGCCATGACCGTGTTTAAGCCCGCGTTTGATAACTTCAAGCGTTGGGCAAAACGTAGCCCCGGCATTGCGCGTAGCTTTAATATTTTTAACGGGATTAATCAAGAAAAAATCACCTTTGACAGCAGCGTATTTAAGCCACTGCCCGCAAATGCAGACAACCTAGATGGTTTGAATCCGTCTGCAATTTTGTTTGATGAGCTGCACGCCCAAAAGGATCGTGCCGTTTGGGATGTAATGGTCTCGGCACTCGGTGCGCGGTCACAACCCATGCTAAGTGCTATTACCACCGCTGGTTTTATTTTGGATGGCATTTGCACTGAAGTGCGTGGTTATTTAATCAGCGTGCTGAAAGGCCAGCGAGTTGATGACAGCTTGTTTGGCTACGTTTACACGCTGGATGAAGGTGATGAGCCGCTGCAAGAAAAAAACTGGATTAAGGCCAACCCTGCACTCGGCAAAGGAAAGTCACTTGAATACATGCGCACGCAAGCCCGCATGGCGGCGGCCACACCGGGCGCGTTAGCTAACTTTAAAACGAAAGACTTAAACCTGTGGGTGAATGATGCAGAAGGCTGGTTTGATTTGGATGTATGGGATAAGGGCAAACAGGCTTTTGATCCCGCTTGCCTTCGTGGGCGTCGTTGCTTTGGCGGGCTCGATCTTGCAAGCACCCGTGACCTCACCGCGCTGGCATTGGTTTTCCCGCCGGAATATGAAGCTGAGCCGTGGCATGTACTTGTTTATACCTGGGCCCCGCAAGCAAAAATCGAAGCACAGGCGGACGATGCAGCCCCGTATGCCCGTTGGCGTGATGATGGCTGGCTGATAGAAACGCCCGGCGATGTCACTGATTACACGCCAATTAAGGAAAAAATCCTGCACGTTATGCGGGATTTTGAACTTGTAGAGCTCGGATATGATCGCTGGAACGCCTTGCAACTGGCCAATGAGCTGCTAGAGGCAGATGTGCCATTAGTGGAGATTCCACAAAATACAGGTGGCATGTATCCCGGTAGTAAAAAACTGGAAGAGCTGGTTTACAGCAAACAGCATGCGCAAGGCGGCAACCCCGTTTTACGTTGGGCGGCAGGCAATGTGGCACTGCTGTATGACAGCAACGGGAATTATCGGCCAGATAAAAAGAAATCTAACGTCAACGGGCGCATAGATCCTGTCGTTGCCGAGGTGATGGCATTGAGCTGTGCGATGCGCCATGAAAAACCGAACCAACCACGGATTACTATTTTATGAGCAACTGGTTAAAGCGATTGATTAGAGCCAAGGACGAATCCCACTCGATTGAAGCCAAGGACGAATCCCGCTCGATTGAAAATCCAAATGTCCCATTAAATGATGCAAATTTAATTGGACATTTGGGTGAGTCATTACCAAGCACGGCTGGGGCCCCTGTTTCTGCTCAGTCCGCGATGACTTTATCCTCGGTTTACGCCGCAGTGAGAATTTTGGCCGAGACGGTTGGAAGTTTACCGCTTCAGGTTTACAAGCGGGCTGAGTCTGGCAAAGAAAGCGCCAGCAATCACCGGCTGTACTCAATTTTGCATGACACACCCAATCGGCTGATGACCAGTATGGTTTTCAGAGAAGTAGGCATGGCGCATTTAGCGCTTTGGGGTAATTTTTACGCTGAGCTTGAGCGCGATAAAGCAGGGCGGGTGATTGGGCTTTGGCCTATTCACCCTAGCCGTGTCAGGGTATTTATGTCAGATAGCGGGGATAAGCGCTATGTAGTTTATGGTGTAAAAGGGGGGCAAGTTACCCTTTTCGATGAAGATATTTTACATATTCCAGCCCTTGGTTTTGATGGTTTAGTTGGCCTATCACCGCTGCGTTTGATGCGAAATGCCATAGGGCTGGGCTTGGGGGCTGAGCAATATGGTGCTCAGCTTTTTGCGAATGGGGGGCGGCCATCTGGAGTCTTGAGTACATTAGGTAAACTTACAGATTTGCAGGTTGAGCAATCCAGAGCGCGCTGGAAACAAGTATACGGTGGGGCATCCGATGGGAATCAAGTTGCCGTTTTGGAAGGCGGGCTAACGTATCAGGCAGTTAGTATGCCTCCTGAAGAAGCTCAGTTCTTACAGACGCGGAAATTTCAGATTAGCGAGATTGCCCGCATGTTTCGTGTTCCACCGCATATGCTGGCTGATCTGGAGCGAGCTACATTCAGCAACATTGAACATCAGGGCATTGAATTTACAACGCATAGCATTCGCCCATGGCTGGTGCGTTGGGAGCAGGAGCTCAATAGAAAGCTATTTGCTGGCACAGAATATTTTTGTGAATTTAGCTTAGATGCGCTCTTGCGTGGTGATGCTAAGAGCCAGATGGAAGGCTTTGCCATCGCCCTTAGAAACGGCATCTTTTGCGTGAACGATGTGCTGGATAAGCTAAACATGCCACGGGTTGAGGGGGGCAATAAGCGTATGGTTCAGGCTCAAATGATTCCGCTCGATAAAATTGGAGAGTTAAATGACAACAGCAGTGGAAGTGATGGAAAGGCGGGTTCAGGAGACGGGCAAGCTTGAATTGCGTAAGCAAAAGCGCAGTGATGACGATACATCTGAATCGCAAATTACTATCCGTGGTTATGCCGCTGTTTTCAATAAGCTAAGCTTCAATCTTGGTGGATTCCGTGAACAGATTGCGCCAGGTGCGTTTGATGGTGTGATGAATGATGATGTGCGAGCATTATTTAATCATGATGCTAATTTTGTTTTAGGCCGCTTATGTGCGGGGACGCTGCGCCTTGGTCAGGATGCAACAGGGCTTTGGTATGAAGTTGATTTGCCTGATACACAGGTCGCTGAAGACCTTGCCGAATCTATTGGCCGTGGGGATGTAACTCAATCCAGCTTTGCATTTAGCGTGAGCTACGATGGGCAGAGCTGGGATGAAGATGATGAAGTAGGCACGGTACGCACGATTGTAAAAATCTCGCGCTTATATGATGTTAGCCCTGTTACCTACCCCGCATACCCAGATTCAACCATTGCAACACGTAGCATGAATGAGTGGCGAAGCCAATCAACGGCAAAACAGCAGCATGAGGCAGTGGCAAGCCGTAAACGCCAAATGAAAATTCTCGGTATTTAGTTTTTTCCTTGAAGACCCACATCCGGTGGGTTTTTTTATGCCCGCCGCGCGCGGGTTTTTTTATTGGGGTTTTAGATGGATAAGAAGCTACAAGAACGGCGCGCGGCGCTGGCCAAGCAAATGCGTGAACTGCATATGTTGGCAGAGAAAGAAAGCCGTGGTTTTTCCTCTGATGAGGATTCGGCTTGGAGCAAGATGGAAGCCGATCTTGATGATCTTGATAAGCAGATTAAGCGATCTGGCAAATTACATACTCTGGATCTTGATTTAGGTAGTAGTGCCGGTGTTCGTTCGCTGCAGAGTGCTGACGATGTAGCGCCGAATGATGAAGAGTTTTCACATAGTGCTATTTTCCGCTCATTTTTAACGAGTGGTATTGCGGGCATGTCACAGCAAGAGCAGTTGATTGCCCGTAAGCACATGGATCAATCTAAAGAGCTTCGTGCATTTGCTGCTGGCTCAGCAGGGGCCGGTGGGGTAACAGTCCCTCCTGACTTTTTGGCAAAGCTTGAAATTGCCTTAAAAGCCTTTGGCGGCATACTGAATGTGGCAGACGTTATGCGCACCGATACTGGCGTAACCCTGCCTATGCCTACATTTAACTATGCCAATGTAGTTGCAACAATTATTGGCGAGGGGCAAACCAGTAATACTGATAGCAGTACACCATTTGGTGTTGCAAACATCGGTGCATTTACATACCGCACGCCAGTTTTACCCGTTTCGTATGAATTTTTGCAGGATTCGGCATTTGGTGAGCAATATATTGTTGATGCGCTCGCTGGGTCGATTGCCCGTGGTTACAACGCTCATGCGACGACCGGCGATGGTGTTGGTAAACCCCGTGGCATTTTGTTAGATGCGGCGGCGGGTAAGGTGGGCAGCACAGGGCAAACGAATGTGATTACCTACGATGATGTGATTGATCTGATTCATTCTGTTGATCCCGCTTATCGTGTTGGCAGTAAGTTTATGCTGCATGATTCATCGTTAAAGGTCTTGCGTAAGTTGAAGGATACAACTGGGCGTCCAATTTGGACCCCTGGCTACGAATCTGGCATTACCGGCCTAGCACCAGACACCCTGTGTGGCTACGCATATGAAGTAAATCAAGATATGCCCGTGATGGCCGCCAATGCCAAATCAATTATTTTTGGTGCGCTGAATAAATATAAGGCGCGCATTGTGCGTGAAACATCTGTATTGCGCTTAACTGAGCGCTATGCAGAGAATCTGCAGGTAGCGTTTCTCTTATTTGCGCGTATGGATGGCCGTTTGCTGGATGTAGGTGCGAATCCAGTGAAGTACTACGCCAACTCTGCGACTTAACTAACCCAAAAGGGCTGCAAATGCAGCTCTTTTTTATTGGAATTCAAAATGGCTGAGAAAAAAGTAAAAGTGGTGGTGCTTTCTGATGTGCCCGTAGATGGCAAGTCATATTCGGCAGGTTCTGTGGTTGAATTGCCTGAAAAAACAGCAAAGTCTTTAGTTGACGGTGGTTTTGCTGATGATAACGCTGAAGCTGTAGCGTATTGGCTGACTCAAAGCAAATTGATCGTGCATGGCGTAGTAGCTGAAGCCGCAGCCGCTGAGTAATTAAACTTAGTCCTAGTAAGTGTCTAGGCTTTTAGGGTCATCTATCTATGTTTACCCAGCTCACCCCTCCGGCCAGTGAGCCGGTAAGCCTTGCTGTGATGAAAGCGTATTTACGAGTAGATATTGCTGATGACGATGTGTTGATTAGTGCGCTTATCAGTGCTGCTCGTCGTTTTGCAGAAAATCACACTGGGCGAATCATTGCCCAGCGTGATTTTAGGATTGATGCCAGTACTTTTGGGGATGGAATTTTGCCCTTAAGCCCTGTAAGCAGTGTTGCCAGCGTCAAATATCTGGATGCCAGCAAAACCCTACAAACATTAACGGGGCTGGACTTTTGCCCCCACCCATTGTCCCCGCAGCTGTTTTCCCCAGTAGCTGGTTGGCCAGTGCCAACAAAGGCATGGAATGCGGTGCAGATCACATGCACCGCAGGAATGAATCCGGTTCCTGAAGATATTCAAAACTGGATCATGCTGAGAGTTGCAACGGCATATGAGCAGCGTTCTGCGGTCATCGATCTAAAGACAACTGAGCTGGGGCGCTCCTTTGTAGATGGACTGCTGGACGCTTACTGTGTGGTGACGATATGAACCCCGGCAAGCTAAACAAACGGATTACGCTAAAAAAACGAACGCAGCAGCGCAATAGCTATGGTGAGTCTAAAGACGTTTGGCAGGATTTTGCCAAGGTTTGGGCTGAGGTTCATGCCTTGCGCGGTTATGAGCGTACAGAGGCGTATTTAGCGGATGCACGTAGCAGCTGGCGTCTGGTTATTCGCCCCTTAGCGGGTTTAAGTACGGGGTTGCGTGTGCAATATGGTGCACGCGTATTAGAAGTGAAATCGGTATTGCCAATCGCGAGTACCCCGTTTATTGAGCTAATTTGCGAGGCTGTGGAATGAGTGCTGATATTTCAACCTTGGGTAATGCTGAGATCAAGCAAAAGCTTCTGGATTTAGCAGATATCGGTAAACGCAGGCATGTATTAGCCGCCTTGTATCAAGGCGCAATGGTGTATCGCAAAGAAATTGAAGCTAAAGCGCCATATAAAACCGGTTTCTTAAAAAAATCAATTGCGGCGTGGCGGGTACCAAAACGCTATCAGCTTGATCAAGATATTCCTGAAGCCCGTGCAGGTATCGTGCGAAATGTTTTTCGCTTAAATCGTCCTCGGCGTGTGCCATTAACTGGCCGTCGTGCAAAGAGTAAAAAAGGCGGGCATTTTGCGGTTGTGAATGCTTTTTATGCACGTTATGTGGAGTTTGGTACCAGCAAAATGTCAGCCAAACCATTTATCAGGCCCGCTTATGCTAGCGCTCAATCCGCAGCTTTTGCAGCTGTATCCAACAATATAAGTAAAGCCATGGCAAGGATTGCAAGATGACTCGGCTAGAGCAAATTGTGCAAGGGCTTTATTCAAAGCTTTCTGGAATATCAGGCCTTTATGTGATGCGATTGCGCGTATTTGAAGAAAATGAGCTGCCAGCTAGTAATCTTTTAATTGAATCCGTTCAGGCATCAGACCGTAATGTGATTGGGGCTCAGGATTGGGATGTAAAGTTTTCTGTATTGAGTTTAGTTGGAGGGGATGCGCCGTTTGCTGCTTTAGAGGTTCGACGCACACTGATCCATACCGCCTTATTAACAGATGTGCGCTTGGGTGGCTTGATTACTGATATCACCGCTCATGGTTTTGAGATGGAGCCTGATGATGAGCTGCCGCTAGTCCGGTTATGGCAGCATTTTACGTTGCAATATCGAAATAACAGCCTATTGGAGGCTTAATTGTTAGAACCCCCCATTCCCCAAACCGGTGGCGCGTATACGCGCTGCCAAAGTACTGGCGAACTCACTTTAGAAACGCCACCTACCCAACCCGCCGACGCGGGTTTTTTTACGCCTATTGAAAGCGAGGTTGCCGGTGTTAACCAAAAAAAGACTGTTAGTCGCAAAGACTGAGACGGGTTACGGTGTAGATCCAGTACCGACCGGCGCTCAGGCCATTCAGTGCAGCGATCTATCTATTACTCCTTTAGAAAATGATGCGGTAGACCGCGTCTTAGTCCGTCCGTATTTTGGGGGTGCAGACAAGCTTTTAAGTGGTGCTCGGGTAAAAATCGAGGCTACAGTTGAGCTAACTGGTTCAGGTGCAGCAGGTACTGCGCCAAACTTTGATGCTCTGTTGCGTGCATGTGGTATGGCCGCTGTGACTACCGCAAGTGTATCGGTAGCATACAACCCGATTTCTGCTGGGTTTGAGTCAGCAACTATTTATTACAATCAAGACGGTCTGCTGCATAAAGCCACTGGCTGCCGTGGTACATGGACGCTGGGTGCAAGTGCGAAGGGTATCCCTACACTAAAGTTTTCCCTTACAGGTATTTATAATCCTGTTGTAGATGCTGCAGCGCTTGCACCGACATTTTCTGCGGTGCAGATTCCTCTGCTTATTGGCGCTCCGACAACAGCCACTCTGCATGGTTTTTCCGGTCGTTTGCAGTCACTGAATATCAATCTCGGTGCAAACATCGCATACCGCGAGCTTGTTGGTTACAAAGGGGTTGAAATCACCGACCGCGATGTTGAAGGTGACATCACGATTGAAATGCCGACTATTGCGACAAAAGATTGGTTTTCAGCGGCGCTGAATGTCAGTACCGGTGCGCTGGCAGTACAGCATGGGACTGTCGCTGGGAATATTGTGCAAATTGATGGGGCGCGGGTATCTGTAAACAGCCCTAGTTATGAAGATTCTGATGGCTTTGTTATGCTGAAAATGGGACTGGCTCTTACACCAGTAACAGGGAATGACGAAGTTAAACTCACTTTCCGATAATCACACCCCGCGTCATTGCGGGGTTTTGTTTTTTAAGGCGCTTATGTTCAAAATTTCAGCAGTTAATACTTTTTGGCGCGAGATTACGTTTACTGAATGTGTTCTTGCGAATGAAGAAAAAGAGTTCTCATTTAAATTTGAATTCAAACGCTTGTCAGCTGAAGAGCTTGAACAGCGTACGGGTGTGGATAGCAAAGAATTAATGAAGGACTTTTTGTCCGACGTTGTGACGGGATGGGATGGGATTGCAGGTGAGGACGGTGAGCCACTCCCGTTTACTGCAGATAATTTCAAGGCATTGCTGCAAGTGTCGGGTGTGGGCCAGCTGGCTTTTCGCACGTATGTGCGTGAAGTAGGGGTGCTACGCACAAAAAACTAGCAATGGCTGCTCGTACTATGGTTGGTGGCAAGCAGCCAGCACAACAAGATGATGCTGCAGTATTGGGGGTTGTTTTACCTGCAGATTGGCTGGCTGGCAAAGAGGAAACAGAGCTTTGGCCAGAGCTGATCCCTGTTGTGCAGTTTTTTTCAAGTTGTGTAACGCAATGGCGGGTTGGCGCTGGCGGTGCCGTAGGCTTGGATTATCTGGCTATCAAAATGATTGCTGATACACAGGGACTGGCATGGAACCATCAGCTGCTTAGCGATATACAGCAAATGGAACATGAAGTGCTCACTGCGCTTACGTCCCGGTAGTTTTTTTCTGAGTGCTGGGGGCTGAGCGTTGCCAGTTGCCCCACATCCAGTTTGCAATTCCCATCAGCGGCATGAGAGCAAAAAACCATGCTCTATCCCAATAGATAGCAAGCAGTATCGCCCAAACGGCAAAGAAAATAATCAAGCCGATACTGGGCAAAATCAGCGCAAAAATAAAATCAAATAACTTAAGCATGGAATAGGCTCATGGCAAATAACGAACTGCAAATTAGAATTACAGCCGATGGCCGCGTCCTAGTTGCAGAAGCGGGCCGTGCTAGCCGCGCTATTCAGAGTATAGGTGAATCTGCCCAACAAGCGGGTGCCGCTACAGAAAGTGGCTTTAGCCGAACTAGGCGGGGCATTGAGTCTATTTCTACTCAGCTCAGCACACTACGTACTCAGATGCTGGCGTATTTAGGGACTAATTTATTCTCTGGCGGCTTCTCCGGTATGGTTGAAGTCAGCGATGCATTAACTAACTTGGATAGCCGCTTAAAGCTAGTTACGCATGGTACAGAAAATCTTGCTGCAGTGCAGGCTCAGCTGTTTGCTTCATCGCAAAAAGCGCAGACTTCATATCAGGATACATCCAATCTGTTTGTACAAATGGCGAGGGCTACATCTGGTTTAGGGGTTCAGCAGGGTGTTGTCCTTGATTTTACTGATAAAGTAAGTAAAGGGCTGGTTGTTTCTGGTGCCGCTGCAGAAGGCAGTAAGGCCGCACTTTTGCAGTTTGCCCAGGCTATGCAATCTGGGGTTTTGCGTGGTGAAGAATTTAATTCTATTAATGAGCAAGCGCCCTTTTTGTTGGATGCGCTGGCGTCTGGTCTGGGCAAGGCAAGGGGGGATTTAAAAGGCCTCGCTGACGATGGTCAGCTGACTGCTGATATTGTTTTTCCTGCAATGTTGCGTGGCTTGTCTGGCGTAGATGCCCAGTTTGGGCAAATGGCACCGACAGTGGGGCGCGCTACACAAGCACTAAGTGATCATTCTGCTGTTGCGTTGCATGAGTTTGACAAACAATCAGGGGCGTCTAAAGGCTTAGCGAGTGCCATTACTTTTTTAAATCAGAACTTGGATGGGCTGGTTTCAACCTTTGCATATGTGGCTGAGGGCGGTGCACTGCTTGCTGCCGTATATACGGGGAAAATGGTAGGTGCTTTTGCAAGTGCAAAAGTAGCTGCACTGGCAAAGATTGAAACTGATCGCGCTGTTTTGGTATCTGATGCTGAAGTTGCTGCCAGCGCTTTAGTACGAGCAGAACGGATGCAAGCATTGTCTGTTCAGGATATGAACCGGGCAAGAGCGGCAGTTGTTGCTGCAGAGCAGCAGGTTGCTGCCGAAGTGGCAGTAACGTCCGCACGGCAAACCGCAACATTGGCAACATTGGCCGCTGATCGTGAGCGCTACGCATCAACAGCAATGCTGATTCGAAGTGAAATTCAGCTAGAGCAAACTCGGCTACGAGCCCAGATTTCAGATATTGGCCGCGCCCAGCGTACTGCTGCGTTAGCAAGTTTATCGCTGGAGTTGGCAGCTGCGAATATGGCGTTAGTGCGTGCTGAAAATGCTCTGGCTGTAGCAGAAGCAGAAGAGGCCACTAGCGCGAATCTTTCAACGGTTGCTCAGGCCCGTCTTACCGCAGTACGTGAAGCGAGTGTTATTGCAACGGGAGAGGCTGCGGCGGCTACTGAAGTGCTTAGGCTTGCTAAGCTGAGAGAGGCTGAGGCTTCTTTGGCAGCGGCTGGTGCGTCGGGCGCGTTTGGTGTAGCAATGGCCATGCTTGGCGGGCCGATTGGCATTGCTGTGATTGCGTTGGGCCTCTTGGCTTTTAACTGGGATGAAGTGAGTACTGCTGCAGCGAATGCGGCCGATAAGTCCAGAAGAGCCGTTACAGATATTGAAGAGGCTTTAAAGAAATCTAAGGTGGCTCAGGCCAATGATGGTTTAGCAACTCTGAAAACGGAGTATGTAGGTTCTCGAAAAAAAGAAGAGGAGCTTAAAAAAGTTCCAACTGCTGGTATGCCTGATTATGCAAAAGCTGAGTTAAATGCAGCTATTGCCGCTGAATCTGAGCGCGGAGAACGAATTCGCGATGCGATTCAGAAAGCGGATTTACAAATTGCTGAGTTTAAGAAATCGCAGCAAGAAAAAGCATTGGTTGGATCTGGCCGTATTTTAGACGCCAATGATGCACGTTCTGGTAAGTACACAGATGTTCCTGTTGGCATGGGCGTTGCCACTACAACAAAAGACTATCTGGAAAAGCGCCGCAATGATGCTCAGCTGCTGAGCGATGCGCTCAAAGAGGAGACGAAAGAATATCAGCGGCAGTTAAAAATAGCGGATGGCAATGCTGATCTGCTCAAGCAGGTGAATGAATCTCATCAAAATGCATTAAAAAAGATTAATGAGCAATACGGCGATAAGGCCAAAAAAGGCAAAGGGGCGATTGGCTCTGCAAGCGATACCCAAATCGCAGCTTTACAGGGCAAAATTCAAGCAGCTGAGCAAGAGTCGATTACCACACAAAAGCTCAATGAAGGACAGCGGCAGGCGATAACCATTGGCGAGCAGCTGGCACTTGTAACAGATAAAAAAGTCCGCGCCAGTTTGGAAGAAAAGCAGGCATTAGCAGAGCAATTAGGTGCGATTCAGCAGCATAACGAAGTTGAAAAAGATTATATTGCGCTGAAAGAAAAACAGGCTGGCTCTAGGGAAAAAGAGCTGGCTGGTTTGCGTAATGAGCTGCTTGGATGGCAGGAAAAAGTGGCAACATTTGGCATGGCAAAAAGCGCCATCGATGAGCTAGAGCTAAGTAAGCTTGATGCGCTGCTGACTGATAAAGAATGGGCTCAGGCACTCGATCAAAGCAATATTGGTTTAGCCACTGAGATCCAATTTTTAAAAGAAAAGCGTGATTTGATGGGGCAAAAACTAGACGCGCAGCAGCAGTACGAAGGCATGGATGCTGCTGATAAATCGAGTAAAAAAGATGTTAAGGCGGAAGTAAAAGAGCAGGCCAAGGGCCTGAAAGAGTTGGAAGGGGTTTATCGCGGCGTGTTCCAGGGGTTTGAAGATCAGCTGGTTAGTATGACGACGAAAGGAGAATTCAGTTTTCGCGGCATGATTGATAGCATGATTAGCGATCTAATGCGTTTGATGATCCGCCAGCAGCTCATTCAGCCGATGATGGCGGCGATGACAGGAGGCGGTAGCTCATCAGGAGCTTGGACTCAGCTAATTGGCGGCGCGATTGGCATGTTTGCTGGGGGCGGTGGTTCGGTTAGCTCTACGCCTGCCGTGCCGGGTGGTGGGTCAATCGGTAGTTTTTACGGCTTTGCTAATGGTGGAATTATGACGCCAATGGGCAATTTGCCATTGTCTAAGTACGCCAACGGAGGCATTGCCACATCGCCGCAAGTGGCTATTTTTGGGGAGGGCCGTCATAACGAGGCTTTTGTCCCTTTGCCCGACGGGCGTTCCATTCCGGTTTCTTTACGTGGGGGTGGTGGCCAGCCTCAGCAAGGTTCTGAGGGCGATGTTTACATTACTTTGTCTCCGCAAATTGATGCGCGTGGAGCCGATGCTGGGGCGCTTACGCGGATTGAAACCGCGCTAGCTGAGTTGGCAAAAAACGTCAAACCCATGGCGCTGGATGCGGTAAGGCAGGCCCAATTGCGTAATCGCCGCACGCCACAATTTTAGTATCGCTTCTAAATAAAGGCCCCAACTGTTAATCGCAGCTGGGGCTTTCTTATTTCTATTTATTAAAAGGCTGGGTATGGCGACGTTTCCTAATTCTCTGGCGCCATCTGCAATCAATATGGGCAGCCAAAGCACTACGTTGGTGAGCAAATCCCATTCTGGTAAGCGTCAGGCGCGTAAATTTGGCACGACGTTGGTGACCTTTGATGTGAGTTGGACAAATTTAAATCGTGTCCAGATGGGTGAGCTATGGGGGTTTGTGCAGGCGCAGAGTGGGCAATTTGGGGTGTTTGATTTTTTCCCAGCTCTTTATCGTGATAGCAGTAATAGCAATGCACCCGTGTCCGCAATTGTTGGCGTTATTGCTCTGGCGCGACAGCGGCGGGTGCAGATATCTGGTTTGCCAGCGAGTAAAACTGTTTTAAATGCGGGGGATTTGATTAGGTTTGACAATCATCCCAAGGCTTATCTACTTGCAGAGCCAACAGTTTCAGATGCAAGCGGTAACGCGGTAATGGTATTGACGTTTGATTTGTTGAGAGATGTTCCTGCTACTCGTGTTGTTTTTTTCAAATATGTGGGAGTGCAAATGTCCTTGGTTGATGACGCAATTTCATTGAACCAGCGGCCCCCATTTTGGCATGACCTTTCTTTAAAACTCATCGAGACAATTTAAATGCGCAATTTAACCGCTGGTACCTTAGCAGAAATGGACGCGCCTCAGCAGCGGCATATTCATCTGTTAGATATCGCTCTGGATGGGCAAACAATCAGCATTACCGATGATTTTACTGATGTTGTGATTGGCCTCAAAACCTACACAGCCACTGGCCACCTTTTACAGTTTGATCACGATGGCGATGCGGATGGAATGCAGATCAATGCGCTGACCGTTACTTTATCTGGTGTTGATCAATCCATGATTGCCAGTGCCCTGCAGTACGATTTTTTAGGGCGTCGGCTCACGCTGCTTCGCACGTATTTCGATGAAAACGGCGTGATACAAGCGCCGTTTATGTTGTTTGATGGCCGCTGCGATGGGCCTGCCATTGAAGAAAGCCCAGATGATGGCTCATGTACTGTGCAAGTCAAAGCGTCTAGTCATTTTGTCGATTTTGAGCGTGTGCGTTCGCGTCTAACAAATTTGGAATCCCAGCAGCAATGGTTCCCTAGTGACAAAGGCTTTGAATTTGTGGCCGCTCAACCGCAGGATATTCAGTGGGGTGGGGCATGAATTTTAATCAATCGCTATGTGATTTTGCTGCTGAAGTGCAAGGCCAGCCGTATGTCCGGCCTGACACCGTTTGCCTAGCCTTGGCTTTCCGTGCTTTAGACGCTGCTACCAGTACTGATTTTTACGCTCAATGCCGCCCACATATTCGCTCAGCGGCCAGCATGCGTCGATATTTAGATAATGCCGGTCTGGATGGTCTGATTGTAAAGCTACTTGATTCAGGGTTTACGGAAGTGGATCTACAGGCAATGCAGCCTGGTGATATTGGATTTACTGGTGGAGCACCATTCGGTATTGGTGCCGTCGTAATGGTAGGGAGCAAGCTGCTAACGAGCAATCCCGATGACGGTGTGTTGCTTTGCTCTGCTGATCTAGTGGTATTGCAGCGGGTTGTTCGATTCAATCGTTTTGTAAATGTTGGGGTGAGCTAATGCCAGTCGTTGTCGCTTGGGTTGTTGCAAATGCAGTGCAAATTTGTCTTTTAGTCGCCACCACACTTTACTCCATGCATCGTGCTCAGCAAGCCCGTAGTGATGCAGAGCAATCAGCGCGTGAGCAAGCTGCCGCTGCCCGTGCAGCGATGAATCTCAAGTTTAATGCTGTAAATAATGTGGGCAACATCCCGCTGGTTTATGGGCGAGTTAGGCTGGGCGGCTTAATCTGCCTGCAAGAAATAAGCGCTGATAAAAAATTCCTACACATTGTGATTGCGCATGCGGAGGGTGAGTGCGGGCCTGCTTACAATTTGTACTTGGATGGTACGCTGGCCAGTGATAATAAATTTAAGCGCAAGGAAAAACGGCAGGTTAAGACAGGTACTGTCGTTGAGCGCTATGCCACGGGGAACTCTGGCTATGCAGATCGCACGGTTGATCGCTATGAGGAGCAGATCTTTGAAACCGCGCTGGTGCAGTGGAAATACCACAGTGGTAAAGATGATCAGGCTGCGGATGGTGATTTAATGCTGGCCCTGCCTAGCAAATGGACTGCAGATCATAAATTGTCTGGGGTAGCTTATAGCTATGTGCGCTTGGAGTGGGATCCGGACGTGTGGCGGCAGGTTCCCAATATCACAGTGGAAATGGATGGCAAGCTGGTTACAAATCCCAATGATGGGCAGCAAAACCTAGTATCTGCGAATCCAGCTCGCTGCTTGCGCGATTATTTATTATCTACTCGCTACGGGCGTGGCCTCAGTGCTGCCGACTTAATTGAGTCTAGCTTTACTACTGAGGCCGCGTACTGCGATCAGAAAATCGATATGGGGCATAAAGACGCTGGCGGCGCGGCGCTGCCCGTTGAGCGTTACCGCGTAAACGGCATGATCGATACCGCTAAATCTTGCATGGATAACGTGCAAGAGCTGCTGGAGCACATGCGCGGCTCATTGTTATTTATCGATGGCAAATACAAGCTGGTGCTCGATAAAGCCGATGTGCCGGTGATGCAGTTCAATGCCGATAATATGGTGGGTAAATGGCAAATTAAACGGGCAGACCGGCGGGATAAGCTGAACCAAATCACGGCTCATTTTGTTGATCCTGCTCGAAATTGGGAAGAATCAGTTGCTACAGTTAAAAACACTGCATGGAAAACTGAAGATGCAGAGAACCTGCTAGAGCGCTCGCTAGATTACTCGCTGGCATGTGATGAGCGGCGTGCCCGCTATCTCGCTGAGCGCGCATTGCGTAATTCACGCATTAGCATTGGTGCCAGTTTCACGGGCTTAGCTGCCGCTGGCAAATTACAGCCAACGGATGTGATTAGCATTAGCCATGAATCTACCGGCTGGGTTAACAAGCTGTTTCGTGTGGTGTCCGTCAAGCCCTTGGTAAGTGGCGATGTGGATGTAACCGTGCGTGAGTATGACGCTGGCCTGTATACGGAAACGCCATTAACTGCCTTGCCACCATTACCCGCAACCAATTTACCAGATCCATTTGCGCGGCTGCCTGCACCTGCAAGCCTGGTATTAACCGTCGATAACCCGACCAACTCTTACGGTGAAGTGCAAACCCGCTTAAAAGCGGTATGGCCTGCTGTCGATGGCATGCTTGCGGATTATCAGGTTCGTTGGAAAAAACAGTCTGAAACGATTTGGCAGGCAGCATATACCCGTGATTTACAAATGCTGTTTGTTGTTGAGCAGGGCATTCCTTACGACGTGTCTGTTGCTGGTGTTTCAGCGCTCGGGCGGGTAGGTGATGCACGGATTGTTGGTGCTACGGCAACCGGCCCCAGTGGCACGCTGGTTGATGTCAGCGGCTTGGTTTGCGATTTTACTGCCACAGGTGATTTTGCTTTCCGCTGGAACCCTCATCCAGACGTCAGTAAATACGCGGTAGAGATTATTACTGGCGGCATTACGCGCCGAACAGAAGTAATCAGCGGCGAAAAATATACTTATACCTTTGCGCTAAATAAGCTAGATGGCTTAAGCCGCACCGTGACCTGCCGCGTAAAAGCTGTAGCCAAGGATGGGCGTGGATCAAATTGGGGAATCCGGACAGAAACCAGAGCTGCACCCGCTGCGCTGGGTGGGCTGCAGCTGATCGCTGGCTATGATGCCGCCTTATTTACCTGCACTGTGCCTGCGGACGGCATGCAAACAGGGATACGTGTTTGGGCGGCTAGCAATAGTGGCTTTGCTTTTACTGACGATTCGTTCCTGATTTACGACGGGCCAGTCACTGCTGTGCCGATTAGTATTTTGAAGAGTGGACAACGGCTAGCCGGCGGCATACCGGTGTATGTGCGAGCAGCTGCTTATGATGCGTTTGGCAAAACAGGGCTGAATATTTCGTCTGAGCTGGCGTGTACGCCGTTGAAGCTATTGGCGGGGTTAAAGCCGGGCGAAATTGATTCGATTTTGATCAAGGCAGTGGATGCCGCAAAAATTGCTGGTACTTTGCAGGATTGGCAGATTGAAGGGCAGGCGGATTTAAAGGCGCGGGTAGTTAAAGCAGAGCAAGATATTACTGGCAAGGCGAAAGCTAGTGATGTCTCTATTTTGTCGGCAACTGTCGGGGGTTTTTCTAGTTCGATTACTCAGCTCAGTCAGGCTCAAGCATCGACTGATGGTAAGTTGATGGCGAAGTGGGGAGTTGTTCTGAGCGGGACAACGGCCGATGGACGTAAAAAATTGTCGGGGCTGCAGTCGTTTAATGACGGGGTAACATCTAACTTTGTGATTACGGCAGATCAGGTTTTGATCGGGGATTTGAGCAATTTAATTCCAGATCCAAACTATATGGATATGTCGTGGTGGGGAAGGGCTAGCAACCACCCTATCGAAGATGGCGGAGCGCCGGGGTGGGCAAAAACCACGCGGCGTTTGACGCTGCTGCCAGAGTTTAATGGGGAGTCCATCTCAAAATCTTTCCCTGTTACGCCTGGTGCGGTCTATCGCTTAGAATTAGTTGTTTATTCTAATCATGCTGTTGGCTCATTAAAAGTTCATATGCATATCCCAGGGGTTCGTTGGGCAGGATTTGACGGGTCTTGGCATGACTCGCCTACTATTGTTAGTGATGGATCGTGGGAAGGGGCTCGGTGGTTTTCTGCCGAAGTGACGTTCCCAACAAACGCAGCTGCTTCATCCTCAAATATTAGAATTGTTTCTAATATTTCTTCAGGAGGCTGGGTCGTTGGGCTGGTTTCAATTGTCCGCGTCAGTGACAGTACGCTGATTGCAGATGGCGCAATTACTACAAGCAAAATTAAAGTGAACGATCTGCAGTCCGTTAATGCCCGCACTGGCAATCTGATTGTCGATGGCGGCGGCTCTATTTGCAGTAGTAATTTTCCAAACTACTGGAGCTGGCCAGCCGCTGGGCAAACGGGGTTTCACATTTCAGAGCGCGGCATACTGCTGGGGAACCCTAACTACGGCAATGGCTCGTTTTTTCATTACGACGTTCAAAATGGCAGTCTGGAGGTGCGCAATGGCACAGTTAGGGCCTCAAAAATCGAGGCCTCAGAGATCAACGGCTCAACCTTTAACGCCCGCGCGGGTGTCGATGGCAATGCCGGTTTTCAGGTGTTTCATTCCAACGGCGTGGCGTTGGTACGATTAGGGATTTTTCCATAATGGCAGAGGCAGTATTTGAGATCCGGCGAACAGATGGCCTGATGCTGTGCAATCTGAATAGCCTAGGCGGTGTGTGGGGTGGCGCTGTTAGCGCCACGCTTGGCAATAGCGCGTATGAGGTTTTCCCGCTTGGGCGCGGTTTAACGATGTGGATTACCTACGTTTGCTTGGGCGCACATGATGTTCAGACGGGAACCAATGTCGATGGCTTCCCTTACGTGTCGTTGATTCCAAAATCTAATGTGTCGCGCCGTACGCGCACTGACACAATTGTGCAGGTTTTTTTCAGATGATAGGGCTAGAGATAAAAAACACGGGCAACGAGATGGTGATTTCTGCTGATTTTCGTCACCCGCATTTGCTGCTAAAAACGGGGTTTGGCCCGCCAGTTTTTCAGACCATGACCGACCAGGGTTATTATTATTCAGAGCATGACCCGATTTCGGGGTGGGATGCTGGGGACGTAAAACTTTTGCCATTTTTAGCGTTGTCGCAAGACGATCGCTATTACGGTTTGAGCTATATGCGCTTGTCTGTGATTGGTTTACGGCCTCCAGCGGAGTTGCCTACTGCTTATATTTTTAGCTCGCAGCAGTTTTACCGTGGTGCCTGTCAAGGCTTGCAGTTGTGTGATCCGCTTGGGCGTTTGCAGTATGACAGCATGTTAAAGCCGCTGCATATTGCGGCCGCTATTTCTGCAGGGGTGCCGGCAGCAATTCAGCCCGAACTATTGCGCGGTACGATTCCATCCCGGCCTGCATATTTTTTGCCGTCTCACTACGAAGAGATTGGGGTGAAGCGCACGGGGGGACTTATCACGGTGCAAGATTGGCGCGGCCTCTGGAATTTGCGGGGTGATCGCATGGTAAAAGGAGGTGTATTTAAAATCGGTCAAACGTATGAAGACAGCACACGCACATATTCAGTGCAACACGGCTACAGCGGTGCACATCAATTGATGTGTATCGATGCAGCTATTTATGATTAATTTTTTTATAAGGAAATATTAAAATGGCTGTAACTGAAATTACTAAAAAAATGGGATTTTCAATTAACCCGATTTCGACGAATGTGGATGGCTCAATGTCCGTTGGAGTGTCTGTTGGCTTGATTGGCACGGATGGCGTACTTGCTAGCGTAACTCAGCAAAATCATTATATTCAAGCCTCTGAGGCTGCGGAGATTCTTACAACAATATCGCTACCGAATGAGACTGTTAGTCAAGCATTAACTCGAGCCGTGGGCGCGGCACTAAAAGCTAAGGGGTTGCTGCCGTATTAATTTACCTGATTATGTCTCTTGCTCAACCTCCTTGCTCAAACCACCTAAAAGGCCTAAGGTGAACGAACGTTCTTTTGTGGAGTGGTCGTCATGGCAATCAACCCAATCCAGATGCAAAAGGG
>NZ_JAWQUO010000024.1:0-79682 GCF_033446605.1 Iodobacter sp. CM08
GTTTCAATCGTCGAGCAGACCTGTGCGCTCTGATTCCTCGATTACTCAAAGCCGTGATGCAGGCTAAACCTTGTCCAAGAGGGGTATTTCAAGCCTCAATTGAGCAAGAGACATAATCAGGTCAATTTATTTTTTGTTTTCATTAACAACCTCTAGTTTATAAGCATATGATTGATTAAGTAAAATTATTATACAATGCAGGTACTTACATTATTTGTAATTAACAACAAATTCAATGTAAAATTAATTACTGTTGTATATTATCAATATAAGAATTAAATAATTAAGTAATAATAAAGATCCAAAAATATTAAAAATATACACTCGCTAAGAAAAAAAATAAGCGAATAACACTAGGGTCTGTTGACGTTTTAAACTATTTTTGAATCTAAATCTGATCAAGTACAAAGCATCATGCACCGCACCCCCATCTTTTTTGTCCTCACTCCGCATTTTTTACTGCTTGATTACGCAGGGCCAGCCGAGGCGTTTCGGATTGCCGCAGGGCTGGGTGCGCCGTTTGATTTACACACCATCTCCCCCACAGCCACCCTGATTAGCTCATTGGGCTTAGAGATCAGCAATTTAGCGCCCCTACCGCAAGAACTGCCTAGTGGGGCCTTGGTGATTTTGTGCGGGGTGATGAAATCCAGCGATAACTACCAGCTACCCGAAGCACAAGCGGTTGTGGATTGGCTACACAGTATGCAGCGCCCAGATTTACAAGTGGCTTGCATCTGCTCTGCCGCACAATTAGCGGCTCGCGCTGGCCTGCTTGATGGCAGGCGCTGCACCACGCATCACACTTTAATTGAGCGTTTACGCCAACAAGCGCCTAAAGCCCGTGTTGAAGACGATAAAATTTTTATCCAAGATGGCCCCATCTATAGCAGCGCAGGCATTACCGCTGGTATTGATTTGGCGCTGTTTCTGATTGAGCAATTGGCCAGCGCATCGATTGCACAAGAAGTGGCAAGGCATATGGTGATTTACCTGCGCCGTAATGGCCAAGAAGCGCAATTATCCCCTTGGCTAGCACACCGCAGCCATCTGCACCCCAGTATTCACCGCGTGCAAGACGCCATTAGCCATGCCCCAGAAAAACACTGGTCGGTGGCCGATCTAGCCGCCATCGCACTGATGAGCGAGCGCAACCTAAGCCGCTTATTTCGCCAGCACGCAGGCCTTGGCATGGTGGAATACCAGCAAAGCCTGCGCATCGCTCATGCAAAAAAACTACTAGAAAATCCCAGCCATAGCCTAGAGAAAATTGCCGAATTAGCGGGGTTTAATTCAATCAGAGATTTCCGCCGCGTATGGGCGAAGTTTGAAGTAGGTTTGCCGAGGCGATAAATAAATAACAGGGCACGGCATGCCGTGCCCCTACAGATTTAACATGCGCCTTGTCTTATTTGGTCAATAGGATTTTTAAGCTGCCCCCATTCAATAGAATGGCTAAAATTCAGGCGTTGGGTTTTTACCGCTCATTAAATGATATTTACCCTCACGATAGCGAAATAGCTGCTGCTGCTTAATGGTGGATAAAATAGAATCTACTATAAATGTAGAATCCTTAGCTCCATCTTCTGCCGCTATTTCTTCTGTATTAGTCCGCTCTTCAACAAAACCCGAAAAGCTAATCAGCAAATCACCTGGTTTGGGGCCGTTAATTTTAATATGCCAATCACTTTTCACATCAACACAATCAAACCCAGAATACGATTCTACTGGGTAACGTGTTTGAATTAGCTTCTTAGGAGCTTGCTTAAAAACCTGATCACAATCTTCATGCGCCCCCAGCGTATCCGCAGCAATACGAATGGACTGAGGCAGTATACTTAGCACTTTTGAACTACCTAACTCATAAAGCGATAAATCAGTAAAGCATGCACCCTGATAGCAATTTGCAGACTCAATCCCTAAAGCAAATTTATTGCTACTGAGTTTTACTATTTTGGTTTTACCAACTTGCCCCATCGCCCCTATCCAATCGACCTGAGTTTGCTTCCCATCTGCATACCAGCGGCCGTCTACCTGTTTAAACCAAAACGCACTGATCAGCCCAGCTGACTGATGAAATGATACAGAATCCCCTTGCTTATCAACGGGTGACGCAGACGTCATTAACACCACTCGATTTGCATCCAAGCGTACCAGCTGCTCAGCCACTATATTAAACAGGTAAGCTGAAGATTCATTATTTTCTGAGGCTGCAATTAAGTAATCAGGAATTGCTCCTTCTTTCTCAGCAAGCTCTAAGGCCTGTATCTGCGATTTATTCTGTGTTTTCCAGTTTGGAAAAATCAACTGCATCAATAAGCCCCGCTCTAGCTTTTCGCTTGAAGGCGCATTTTTAGAGCAAGAAACTAAACAACCTAATATCAAAAAAAATATAATCTCTCTGAACAACAAAACACGCTCCTAAGCTAAAATTAATGACACGAACAAAGCCAATCAGAGCACGGCATACCGTGCACCTACAGTTTATTTTAAACCTATAGAAACCACAAAAAGTAAAAACAAAATAAAGACCATATTTGATACGCCAAGCAAAGCGCCTGTGCGCCATAGTGCAGATCCTACGCTGAGTTTATATGTGCCGCGTAATTGTTGAAACATATGAACAGGAGGAATAAATATAAACAATGTCCACGCCTGCCAACTGAAATTAAAATAGCCGATTACAGATAGCAATGAAAATAACAAACACATAAACGACATGGAATAAAGAGAAAAAACAGCATGATCGTACATTGCAACTTCTTTTCTCCAAAAAAACATCAACCACAAAAACGGCAATGATATCGGTAGCAAAATAAATGCATATTTATAGGTTGTATTTTTAATTTTATATAAAGAAAGCTCAGGGTTATCCAATGCATGCCGTATGGCGGTATCAATATACTGATACCCAGTGTCTACTTTATCATTACTGATTTCTATATTATGGCTCGTTTTATGCTCATTTTTTTTATCAGCAACAACTGAGCCGTGTTCTTCATCAAATTTGGCCAGTGCCGTTTTAGCCACTCTATATTCTATAATTGCTTCATTTAAATCAATTTTATCAATTTCACCATCTGGCGTTTTCTTTAATTCATCTTGTACTTTATTCAACGCAATCGTGGTTTCATCCAGCTCTTTAACTAATTGGGCGCGCGTATGCGGCTTTATCGCCATTGCTTCGGAAAGCTCGACACTGGAATGCGCACCTGTGATAGAAAAAACAAAAAACATAAAGAAAATCATAAATAAAAATAAGGCCAGCGGTGATAAATATCGCATGCGCTGGCCATCAATATAGCTACGGGTCAGCTCTCCAGGTCTGGCAACTAAAGCAGGCAAAGTGCGCCAGCCCTTGGCATCAAAATGCCAAACACCGTGTAAGACTTCTTCCACTAAATGCAAAAGCGAGTGGTGAATATGGCCAGACTGGCCACAGCTATGACAAAACTTACCTTGCAGTGGCGTCGCACAATTAGCGCAGTGATGCGCTGTATGCTGATTTGCTGCACTGCCAGCTTCAATTTCATGCGCAATCAAGCCTGCCGTCACCACAGCCCCTATTTCTTCCATACCGCCCCCGCGTAAGTGCTATGTTTGTTTTTGTCAGCAAAAACTAAGCATAACAAAAATTACAAGGCCCGAATATGTTGAAGTCATATAGTGTGGCAATTAGGAGGCGCTCAGTTTAATCTGCCTCCTCCCTCTTCGCTAATTGGCAGGAATTAAAGCCAGTAATTTTATACAGCGGGCAAAAACGCAATAAGCCCATTGCTAAAGGCACGACTCCAATAAAACCCCAAACACCCACCTTTTCCCTTAGGCCGCCTCTTTCAAGGCCAACCATTTGCGATACACCAATAACGCAACCTGAGCATCATCAGCGGCATATTTCATTTGCCGCTCGTTTAAGGGTGAGGCGGCCCAGTTAGAAGTACTCACTTTTTTGGATTTTTGTAAGCGCATGCCAAAAAATTGGGCTACCGCCGTCTTGGCCCCTAAATCCCCCGCGCCTTTTTCACGCATGGCTCTGGATAAATCTAAAACATGCTTGGGCGTAATCCCCAGCTTGGTATGTAAGCGTTTGTGATCATCGCTTAAGCCAAATCCCACTTTTAAAATCTGCGCAGATTCCAGCAAAGCCTTCACTACCGTAGTGGTTTGGCTGGCAGGCAAGATGGGGAATAAAAAGACTTGGGTATCGCTGGCCAGTTGAATAAGGTGTGGGCCATTGGATTGTTGGCCTTTAAAAAAAACAGGCTTGGATTCGGTATCAAAGCCCAGCACATCGGCGTTTTGCAAAGCCGCCAAAGCCTGCTCTGCATCTTGCAGAGATAGCACCAGATGCACATGGCTAAGCGAAATACCGGGATAGGGAGGAAGGACAATGTCTGGGTTCATGGGCAATTAGCTAAAGGCTGAGGATTTATGAAAAACATAGTGACTTTCTAAACGAGTCTATCGAGAGAAAAAACCAGATCGCATTCAACTATAACTGAATGCCAACAAACTAAGCATGCTGTAAATCAGCATCCGCTCAAAACTAATCACCCGTTTAAAAAATAATAGCCTTTTTTAAAAGCCATTTCTTTCAAAACAATGGCACGTTTACCAGCTACAAACAATAAAACTGACTACTCATGTAACAAAGGAGAGGCTATGTTTGATATTGTGATTATTGGCGGTGGTGCGGCAGGCTTAGGCGTGGCGCAAGCAATTAATAAGCGGCAGAAAGGGTTGAAAATTGCGATTGTGGAGCCTGCGATACAGCACTTTTATCAGCCAGCGTGGACCCTAGTAGCCGCAGGGGAGCTTAATATTAAGCAAACCGTTCAGCCCATGAGTAAGGTCATGCCAAGCTTTGTAGAATGGATTCAATCAGCGGCAAAGATATTTTATCCAGATAAAAACAGTATCACGCTAGAGAATCTAGACATCTTGCAATACCGCGCTTTAATTGTATGCCCCGGCTTATGCTTAAACTGGTCGGCAATTGAAGGCTTAGAAGAAACGCTGGGCAAAAACGGAGTCACTTCTAATTATCGCAGCGATTTATCCCCCTATACATGGCAATTAGTGCAGCAATTAAAAAGCGGAGTCGCTTTATTTACCCAACCTGCAATGCCAATTAAATGTGCTGGCGCGCCACAGAAAGCGGTTTATTTATCTTGCTCACACTGGGAAAAAAATAAAAAACTCCATAATATTAAGGTGCAGTTTCATAATGCAGGTACAGCGCTGTTTGGAGTGGCCTATTTTATTCCCATCCTTAAGCAATACATGGATCGCTACCGTTTTAATTTAAATTTTTCTAGCAATTTAATAAAAGTAGATGGCACAAATAAAATAGCGACTTTTGCCCATGCCCACCCAGATGGCAGCATTGTTTCTAGCGAAATAGCCTTCGATATGCTGCATATTGTACCGCCACAATGCCCCCACCCTTTTATTGCGAACAGCCCACTGGCCAATGCAGCAGGCTGGGTAGATATAGATCCTTATTCTTTACAACATATGCGCTATGCAAATGTATTTTCATTAGGAGATGCCGCGTCTAGCCCCAATGCCAAAACAGCCGCAGCCATTCGCAAACAAGCCCCAGTTGTTGCCATTAATATCCTTAGTTATTTATCTGGGCTAAGCAATAAAGCTATTTATAATGGTTATGGTGGCTGCCCGCTTACGGTAGAAAATGGCAAAATTGTACTGGCAGAGTTTGCCTATAACGGCGTGCTTGATCCTACATTTAAATTTTTGGCCCCACATATTCCAAGAAGATTTAATTGGTTTATCAAACGCCATCTCTTAGCCATTGTGTATTGGCATGGATTATTGCGCGGCAGAGAATGGCTGATTAAAACAAAAACAATAAATGATTAAACGCTGGCAAGGGTTTTAGTATCATAAATTTGCTTTAGGGAGGGGATTAAAGCAACTCATCGATGCATCATGATAAAAAGCAGAGGGAGATTATCTCTGTTTAATCCGTTTTCTTCGTGCATTTAGTGTTTTTCATGGACAAATAGTCTTGGTGGATAACATCCGTTATTAAGCTAAGTGCATTGCTCATGATGTCTATTTGGCTTTGCTGGAGCTGGCAATAAGCGGCTCCCCGCAAAACAGATAGCAAACAATCACAGCGACATGATCGGCTGGCTCTCTGCATAAATTTGATCGTGTTACCCCCAACAAGCACGCTAAACTAGCATCTGCCTCTTCACCCCTACCTGAAAGACGATATGGAATCTGATTTAGACTTACTCAGCCTTGATAAACAACTTTGTTTTTCTTTGTACTCTGCCTCGCTGGCAATGACTAAGGCTTATAAGCCGCTGCTAGAGAAAATTGGCCTCACGTATCCACAGTATCTGGTTATGCTAGTGCTATGGCAGCACGACAATATTTTAGTTAAAGACATCGGTGAGGCGCTTTTTCTAGATTCAGGTACGTTAACGCCGCTGCTTAAGCGTATGGAAAGCGCCGCATTACTCACTCGCCAGCGCGACAAAACAGACGAGCGCCAAGTGCGTATCACCCTCACCGCGGATGGTAAGGCGCTTAAAGAAGCAGCACAAATGATTCCTGTGCAGCTTTTATGCGCCAGCGGGCAAAGCACAGAAACGCTGATGCAGCTACGCAGCCAGCTAAGCCAAATTCGTGATGATTTAAATACACAGCGCTAGAAGGCGTATTTCTGCTGGCTTTTTCAGCCATTTATCCCCCTGCTCATCGCCTTGTCGCCGCCTTTTTTACACAATTAAGTTGTGTACAATTAAATTGTGTAATATAGTTAATTCATCGACCTGACAGGGCCGTTACTTTCTAACTAAAATCCAAGGTGCTTTACATGCAAATTCTTTACACAGCAAACGCAACTGTAACCGGTGGCCGTGATGGCCGTGCTACTTCTGATGATCAACAACTCGACCTGCAATTAAGCACGCCTAAAGCACTTGGCGGTGCAGGCGGCGCAGGTACTAATCCAGAGCAACTCTTTGCGGCGGGTTATTCGGCCTGTTTTATTGGCGCAATGAAATTTGTAGCTGCGGCTGAAAAAATCACTCTGGCTAAAGATGTGTCAGTGAATGGCTTGGTAGGAATCGGCCCCAATGGCCAAGGCGGCTTTGGCATTGCGGTAGCGCTCAATATTTCCCTACCTGGCATGGATCGGGCCGCAGCAGAAGCGCTGGTTAGCAAAGCCCACGAAGTGTGCCCTTACTCCAACGCCACCCGTGGCAATGTTGAAGTCACACTCACAATTATTTAAACGAGTGGTGACTATTAATAAGCTGTAGTTAATCTGCGGCTTGCTAATTAAAATTAGCATTCATTAAAGTTTTGACTACAGCATCTATTAATAAAAATCCATTTTCTATACGGCACAGCTGTTTAGATATAAGTACTAAAACTTATAATCCAATGTGAATCAGGTATTGCAAAAAAAGTCGCTATAGCGGCTTTTTTTACGTTACTTATTTAAACAAGCAGTACGCCACAAAAAAGCGAAGATAACTTGTAATAAAGGGGGTCTCACAGGATACTTTAGTCATGTTACATTTATTGATATAAAACGCCGGATTGATGATGAATGCATATTTGCCACGCTTAAGCAGAGCTGCATCGCTCCCCATACCAGCCTGCGTTCAGCGCCTCTGCATAGTTTGCCTAGGATTGCTGTTAAGTCTATCTACCAGCTTATGCTTGGGCCAAAGCAATATCGTCAAGATATGTGTAGGCGATTTTCCCCCTTATAACAGCCACGTACTCCCCAACAATGGGCCGATTATTGAGATTGCCACCGAAGCATTCAAGCGCTCAGGCTATCAAATGCAATTTCAATATATGCCTTGGGCCCGTATTCTTAAGGAAGGGGAACACGGTGAATGCGGCATTTTAGGCATCTGGCGCAATGCAAAGCGCGATCAGCTATTTGATTACACTGACTCTCTAGTCAAACAAGAGCTAGGCTTTTTTGCCAGGCGCGGCAATCACTATGATGTAAGTAGTAATAAGGTGCTGGAGTCACTTTCTATTGGGGTGGAACGCAGCAGCTATTTGCCACCCATTTTAGAAAACAACAAACTTCATTTCGACCCTGCCTCCAGCCTACGCACCAATCTATTAAAACTCTCCAAAAATCGTATTGATCTAGCCTATGGCAATAAGGCGGCTGGGCTGTACATAATCAAAACAGAAAAAGACTTACAAAACATAGAATGGCAAACACCCAGCCTAGAAATCAAAGATAGCTATCTTGCCTTTGCAAAAAAACATCCGCAAAAAGCCAAACTACTACAGGGATTTAAGCAGGGATTAGATAGCATGAAAGCCGATGGTAGTTATAAAAAAATACTGCGTAAAGGCAGGCTCTAAGCCGCAAGCGCTACCGCAAAACCAGCACTCATTTGCTGCTTATTTGTTCTGAATCAAGCGATCCTTGCTGATTTTCAACACAAACCGTTCAGCGCAAAGTATCCCCCTCTCCTCCTTGCTGCCTCTCTCTGCTAAAATCCACCATTAAACTTTGGCTTTGATAGGATATTCGAGCATGGCAGGTCATTCTAAGTGGGCAAATATTCAGCATCGTAAAGGTCGTCAGGACGCAAAACGCGGCCAGCTCTTTACCCGTCTGATTAAAGAAATTACCGTCGCAGCCAAAATGGGCGGCCCGGACATTGAAACCAATCCGCGTTTACGTCTGGCCATTGATAAAGCCTACGACGCAAATATGCCTAAAGACAATGTGCAGCGCGCGGTTGAGCGTGGTTCGGGCAATTTGGAAGGCGTAGATTACGTTGAATGCCGTTACGAAGGCTACGGCATTGGCGGCGCAGCCGTGATGATCGATTGCCTTACCGATAACCGCGTTCGTACCGTAGCCGAAGTTCGCCATGCTTTTGCCAAATGCGGCGGCAATATGGGTGCAGATGGCTGTGTATCGTTCCAGTTTAAACACTGCGGCACACTGATTTTTGCTCCTGGCACGCCAGAAGACGTATTGATGGAAGCCGCGCTAGAAGCCGGTGCAGATGACATCATCACCAATGACGATGGCTCCATCGAAGTCATCACCCCGCCTTACGAATTTATCACCGTAAAAGACGCGCTAGAAAAAGCCGGCTTTAAGGCAGAAATGGGTGAAGTCACCATGAAACCACAGGCAGAAACCGAAATTCTGGGTGACGATGTGGCAAAAATGCAAAAACTGTTAGATATGCTAGAAAACCTCGACGACGCACAAGCGGTTTACACCACCGCAGTGATGGACGAAGAATAATCCCCCCCCGCATATCAACGTAAAAAGCCCGCTGCAACGCGGGCTTTTTCATTCATGCGCTATAAAGATCAGGAAACATTCTGATGAGCGCTTCATGCTGCAACGTTTCTCCTACCTTTCCATTTTTGTCTTACTCAGCAGCTTGCTGCTATTGGATTACGGCTGGCTGAATTTTACCGCCGTAATTGATGATAGAGGCGGCGATTGGGTGCTGGAAAAAACCGCCAGCCAGCGAGCAGCCTCCCCCGATATTGTGATTATCGATATCGATCAGAAGAGTTTAGAGGTCATGAATGAAGTGGCGGGTAGCTGGCCTTGGCCACGGGCGATTCATGCCGAGCTGCTCACCGCAATTGCTGCCCACCAGCCTAAAGCCATCGTATTTGATGTGCTATTTAATGAAGCAGACAGCTTTCGAGCAGACAGCGATCAGCTATTTAGAGACACCGTAAAGCAGCAGCACAATATCTACCTCCCCAGCACACTTTTGGTGGATGGTGTTGGCGCTAAATTAATCGATTTACCCGCTATTTATGGCTTACAAAAAACCAAACAAGCCAAGCTAGATGCCCGAGCCCCCCTGCTTTTACCCCTTGTTTTACCGCCGGAAACATGGCGTGGTGGCTTAATTAATTTCAAAAAAGATGATGATGGTATTGGCCGCTATTACTGGATGTATATCGAAACCGCAGGCTGGCGGATTCCATCCATGCCGCAGCGCCTAGCCGCAGACTTGGCTTGGCCCAAGCCCAGTGGAACCGATATCCGGCTAAATTGGTCAAAAATGCACCGGCATATCAGCTATAGCGATCTTTATCTAGATTTCAACCGCGAAAAACCCCAGCGCCCCGCCGATGAGTTAAGAGACAAAATCATCATCATTGGCACCGCCGCCCCTGGCTTGCAAGATTTGCGCCCTACCCCTGTATCGGCCAATTTTCCTGGGGTAGAGATCCTCGCCACGGCCATTGATAATTTGCAGCACGGTGATTGGCTGCAAACACCTGATCGCGGCAAATTTGCACCGCTAGGCTTGCTGCTGATGGCCCTGTTGTTACTGGGGTTTCAACGCAAAGTAAATACCCTATATCTGGGCGGCGGATTAATGCTGCTTACGCTGGCGGGTTTGGCGCTTTTTTGGCTAGGCCTAAGCCGCAATCAATACTGGTCTATCACTGCCGCCATCACTTGGGCGTGGGTTTACTACTGGTTGGCGGCGCTGTTTGCTTATCTGGCCGAAAAAGCCCAGCGCGAGCAAGCCATCAGCCTATTTGGGCGATTTTTGGATCAGCGCGTGGTGAAGCAGCTGGTCGCCGAGGGCGAAATCAATACCAGCCAGCAGGCAGAGTCACGCCAACTCACCATTTTATTCTCTGATATTCGTGGCTTTACCACGCTATCTGAAACCCGCAGCCCTGAATATATTGTCAGCTTACTTAATCGTTATTTCTCACAGCAAGTCGAGATTATCTTTCGCCACGGCGGCACTTTAGACAAGTTTATCGGCGATGCCATTATGGCGTTCTGGGGTGCACCGGTAAATGATAGCGAGCACGCCAAACACGCCGTAGCCGCTGCCATTGAGATGTCGGCAGCACTAGTGAAATTTAAAACCGAGTTAACTGATTTAGGTGCTGATTTTGATATCGGCATTGGCCTACATACCGGCCCGGCCGTGGTCGGTTTTATTGGCTCGAATGCCCGCTTGGATTACACCATTATTGGTGATTCTGTAAACCTAGCCTCACGCATTGAAGGCCTCACCAAAGGCATCTCACGGGTATTGGTGTCGGATGCCACCCGATTAGCCTGTGGTGAGCAATTTGTATTTGTGCCCCACGGCAGCTTTCATGTGAAAGGCCGTGAGCAGGAAGTTGAGCTGTTTGAACCTTTGGAAATAAGGAAAGCGCCATGAAAAAAATCCTGTTGCTACTTGCCCTCAGCAGCACCGCTTGGGCCGAGCCGGCCAGTATTATTCGTAACTCTGATTTACGTGAAAAGCCCTTTCTAGACGCCGCCATCGTCGGCCAGCTCAGCGCAGGCAATAGCGTGGATGTGCAAGCACGTCAAGGCGCGTGGATGCAGGTAAAAAGCAGCAGTAATTTAATCGGCTGGATCAAATTACTGAATGTCAGAACGGGTAATAGCACCGAAAGCAGCAGTGGCAGCGGCTTTGGTGCCCTCGCCAAAGTCTTTACCACCGGCTCATCGGGCAGCACCGTCACCACCGGTGTAAAAGGCCTCTCTGCTGAGCAAATCCGTAATGCCCAGCCTAATCCAGAAGAGCTAAACAAACTGATCGGCTATAGCGCTAGCAGCAGCGATGCCAGCCGCAACGCGGCCAAAGAGCAACTGATCCCACAAACGGTGGCTTATATCCCCCTCGATAGCCAAGCAGCACCCAGCGAAAGTAACTCTTCAGAAAGGAGGCGTTAATCATGAAAATCAAACTACTTGCCCTCTTATTGATTCCTAGCTCGGTGTGGGCGTTTGATCTTGGCGGATTAATTACCTCAATCTCAGACACGGTTAAAAACACCGCCGAAGCCAACCGCACCATTAGCCCAGAAGAAGAACAGCTGGTGGGTGCGGGGCTAGCATCTAATTTGCTAGGAGCCGCTCCATTAGTGGCATCCCCTGCCCTGCAACACTATGTAAATCAAGTGGGCATGTGGGTGGCCAAGCAATCTGAACAGCCCAATTTGGCTTGGCACTTTGGCGTGATTGACAGCCCCAATATCAACGCCTTTGCCACCCCTGGCGGCTATATTTTGCTGACCCGTGGCCTCATGAATATCTTACGCAGCGAGGCTGAGCTTGCCACCGTTTTAGGCCATGAAATTGGCCATGTGTTAAAACACCACCATATGCGTGCCATTCAGGCAGATAAAGGCAAAGAAGCCTTCGGCAGCGCCCTGCAAGGCGTGGTGGCTTATAAAGATGGCGGGGCCAAAAATCAACTTGGGGCGAATGTGATTAAAGGCTTTTCTGAAACCTATATCCGCGGCCTAGATAAGGGTGACGAATACGAAGGCGATGTAATTGGCATGGTGCTGGCGGCAAGGGCAGGCTACAACCCTTACGCGCTAGTTTCTGTTTTACAAACCATGGCCGCGATCAACCCGCAGGACAGCACCGTGGCCCTGATGTTCAGCACCCACCCCAGCCCTAGTGATCGCCTGAATAAAATTGATCAAGTCATCGGCGATAAGCTAGAAAGCTTTGCAGGCGGCATAGAAAACACCAAACGTTTTCAAGCCCTCAAATCAAAGTAGGGGCACGGCATGCCGTGCCCGATAAGCATGCCCTGCCCAAAAAATCTGCCGTAATCCGCCATGACGCACAAGGGCGGCTTACGGCAAAAACCACCTAAACCGCCCTATATTAAAAAAACAATCCGTAATTTCCGCTACTAAGTTAAAAACGTTAAGCACCGCGGCTCGCCGTATAATCTGGCATCTTCTTTGGGATAGATCGCCATGCAGCCTTTTGTTGCCCGCCGCTCCACCTTATCCACTCGCTTAGCTGCGGGTGTGCTTGTTGTGCCAAACACGACAGAAATCATCCGAAATGCCGATACCACCTATCCATTTCGCTATGATTCGAGCTTTTACTACCTCACGGGTTTTAACGAGCCCGATGCTGTTTTTGTGCAAATCAATCAAGCGGGCAGCACGCAAAATATCCTATTCTGCCGCCCTAAAGATTTAGAGCGCGAAATCTGGGATGGCCATCGTTATGGGCCAGAAGAAGCCTGCAAAGCTTTTGGCTTTGATGCGGCGTATTCCATCGAAGAACTCGATAATAAAATGATTGAGCTGTTACAAAATCAGCCGCGTATTCACACCACTTTTGGCCACAATCCCACGTGGGATAGCCAAGTCAGCCGCTGGGTAAACGGAGTACGAGCCAAGGTACGTAGCGGTGTTACGGCTCCCAATGAAATCCATGATGTGCGCGGCACCATTGCCGAAATGCGCTTATTTAAAGATAAATTTGAACTGGTGCACCTGCGTAAAGCGGGGCTGATTAACTCGGCCGCTCACGCCCGCGCCATGCGCTTTGCCCGCCCAGGCCAAATGGAATACGAAGTAGAAGCCGAAATCCTGCACGATTATTATCGCCAAGGTAGCCGCTTTCCTGCTTACTCCAGCATTGTGGCGGCAGGCGCAAATGCCACCTGCCTGCATTACGGCGAAAACAATAAGCCACTTCAGGATGGCGATTTAATCTTGATTGATGCGGGTTGCGAGATCGAAGGTTACGCATCCGATATCACCCGTACTTTTCCAGTCAATGGCAAATATAGCGGCCCGCAAAAAGACGTTTACGAAATCACCCTAGCTGCCCAATACGCCGCGCTAGACGCTTGCCGCGTTGGCCAAAGCTGGAACGCCCCGCACGAAGCTGCGGTACGGGTGCTCACACAGGGCATGCTTGATTTGGGGCTGCTACAAGGATCGCTGGATGGCGCAATTGAATCGCTCAGCTATAAGCAGTTTTACATGCACAATACCGGCCACTGGATGGGGCTGGATGTGCACGATGCAGGCGCTTACAAAATCCAAGGTGAATGGCGCAAGCTAGAAGCGGGCATGGTAATGACGGTAGAGCCAGGCTTTTATATTCGCCCAGCCGCCAATGTGCCCACGCACTTTGAAAACATCGGTGTGCGCATCGAAGACGATGTACTCATCACCCCAAATGGCATGGAAAACCTCACCGAATCCTGCCCTAAAACCGTGGCAGAGATTGAAGCGGTAATGGCGAGATAATCAGCTAATTTGTAAAGTGAACCCCATGTACGCTAAAAAAGTTACATAGAACCTTAAAGTGTATGAAATAGTGCTAAGCCTTGAACCGCAAAGATTGTGAGAGCACAGAGAAAGACTCAAAGCCTTATTTCCTCTGTGAAACTCTGTGCCCTCTGTGTTTTCTGTAGTTTAAGATTTAACCCGCTGATTCATCTCATGATTTTTTTGCTTAGCGCATATGGGGTGGGCCCTCGTGCCCACGCACTTCGTCCATGAATCCGCGTAAGCACAGCTACCCAAATATTCCTGCCTTTATTCATGGGCAAAAAGCCTGCATCGCCCTACAATACCCACCGTGATTCAAGCTTTAGGTTGTAAACATGCTTTTAGACAAACTCCCCCTTCATGTAGACGTGCTGATTGTTGGCGGTGGGCCAGTGGGTGCACTGGTACTGCAAAGGCTAGCTGCGGCGGGCATGGATGCTTTGCTCGTTGATGCCAAACCTAAAATCGACGCCGATCCACGCGCCATCGCGCTCTCTTGGGCCAGCTTTGAGGCGCTTAATCGGGTGGGTTTATGGGCAGATAATCTAAACGCTACGGCCATTAAGCAAGTCCATATCTCGCAGCAAGGCACCATAGGCCGCACCGAGCTAAAAGCAGCAGATATCAGCCTACCCGCGCTGGGCTTTGTGGTGGCTTACGATAAACTCGCCAGCCACGCCTTTAATACGCTCAGCCAAAGCCCTGCTAAGGCCGCATTAGGCTTTCGTGTTAACACCATCAAACGTCTTGCCCGCTTTGCCCAAATCAGCGTTGACGGCCCCAATGGCGAAGAGCAGCTGAGTGCCCGCTTAGTGATTCTTGCCGATGGTGGCCAGCTGATTAGCCAGCTCGATGACATCAAACAAACCATCAAGCCTTATCAACAGCACGCTATTCTGGCGAGGCTAACACCGCTAGAACCCCATTGTGGCACGGCCTATGAGCGCTTTGCAGACGATGCCACACTGGCGCTCTTGCCCAATGGATCAGACTATATGTTGGTTTGGCCGCAATCGCCAGAGCTTGCAGCCGAGCGCCTTGCCATGAGCGATGCGGACTTTATTGCCGCCGTCACCCAGCGTTTTTCTGGGCGTATCGCGGGGTTTTCTAGCGTAGGCTCAAGGGCCAGCTGGCCGCTTGCGCTAAAAACCTTAGCTTCTGTCGTAGGGCAAAGAGTGGTGCTAATCGGCAATGCCGCGCAAACGCTGCACCCTGTGGCTGGGCAAGGGCTAAACCTAGGGCTACGTGACGCCACCACCTTGGCCGAGCTATTAATTTGCTCCCGCCAAGATGAATTAGGCGAACCCGAGCAACTAGCCCGCTATGCACGCTTACGCAAAAAAGACGCCGGTTTAGTCACCCACTTTACCGATGGCTTAATCACCATTTTTGATCAACCTAGCCCGCTGCTTAAACACGGCCGAAGCCTAGGGCTGATCGCTATGGACCAGGTAGCTTGGCTGCGTAAAGGCTTTACTAAGCGCATGGTGTTTGGCGCAAGATAACGAAGTAGCCAACCATCCGTTTTATTACATTTTAGACTGACTAAAAAAGCGTCATCCCCATGTGTTTTTACCGAGGATCCAGCAACAGCACTGGATTCCCGCCTGTGCGGGAATGACGACGCTTATTTTAGTTACTTTCGGAAACTGATGGCCCAATACATACATGATTCAATGTACGTATGAAGTTATGAAAAAAAATACTATAATTATCTTTGCATAAATATTGTATAATTCGTAATACTAATCCAACTACCATAGTATATTTTTTTCATAAAAAAATAATATAATCTTAATAATCATTGTTAAAAAACAAACATTTTCACTAAAAAATCATAAATAAATAGAAAATATTTAAATTAAAAAAATACTTATTATTGATTCAACATGGTTTTGAAATAAAATACGGCTCATAAGAAAATAAAATATATTTTACAATTAGCATATTTTCAAATTAGCTATTTTAATGGAATCTCAAAGTGGCTTTTTCATTTATCCGCAAAATCATTGCGCCAAACACCTCAGGCAATATCACCTTAGAAAACGAGAGTGATGCAGCACCCATCGTTGCAGAGGAGTCTGGTTTTGACCTAAGCCAGCTCAGTATAGAAGTGATTGATAACGATTCACTGCTCACCCCAATCCAAGAAGAAGCTGCGATGCTGCACGCCAGCGGCCAAAGTATTGCTGCCGCAAAAATCCTACACTCAGAACTAAAAAAAATAGCAGGTTTACACCAAACTGAAGCATGGCTCATGCTTTTTGAGCTTTTACAGCAAAATAATGATAAACAACTGTTTGATAAAGTGGCCCTTTTATTTGTTTTAGAGTTTGAAAAAACCCCGCCCACCTGGCGCCAACATTCGGTAAAAGCCAGCAGCGAAGCGCAAAACTACTATCAGTTTCCAGCCATACTTAGCCATAGCAATATCGATAAAGAACTACTCGCCTTCCAAGCCGCACTACAAGCTTGCAGCAGCTTACGTATTGATATGGCCAAAATCAAAGAAATAGACACCATTGCAGCGGCAGAGCTGCTAGCAGTTTGGCAGCGCAGCGTTAAAAAAGGCATCCGCTTACAACTACTAGGCAATCACGAAATAGAAACCCTGCTACGCAGCCGGATTCAAACATCAAGAGCGATTCCTGCTGAAGCGCCACTTTGGCTGCTCTTGATTGAGCTGCAGCAAATCCAAGGTTTACAAGATGAGTTTGAAAATTTAGCCGTCGATTACGCAATCACTTTTGAAGTCTCGCCCCCTTCTTGGATCGAGCCTGATCAGCATGCGGTGCTTATCCCAGCGGGCCCAATTGAACCCGTCAAAAAGCAAGATCGTTTATATATTGAAAGCGATATTCTCAATACTAAGCCTGAGCAAATTGCGGCGATTCGTGATTACGTCCAGCAACGCTCGTTCCCTGTACTTGATTTTAGCCATGTACACCGAGTAGATTTTGATTCAGCAGGGCAATTACTTGGTCTTTGCATGGATAAGCCACAGCAAATCACCCTTTGCCATGCCAATGCCTTAGTCGTTGCCTTGTTTCGCATCATGGGCATTACTGAGCTAGTGACGCTATCTAGCTAATAGCGAATCTCTCGATCCGCCACTAAGGGTATTTCTTGGCTACAAGCACAATCATGCTTGTATTTTGCAGCCCAAGCCGCCATCTGCCCTAGATGCTTATTAAGGATGCTTAAGATGGAACAATTTGACGGCACTACCATTGTCTCTGTACGCCGTGGGGATTTAGTTGCAGTAGGCGGCGATGGTCAGGTCACGCTGGGGAATGTAGTGATCAAAGGCACGGCTCGCAAAGTGCGTAAGCTTTACAACGATAAAGTGATCGTTGGCTTTGCAGGTGGCACAGCAGATGCTTTCACCTTGTTTGAGCGCTTTGAAACCAAACTAGAAAAACACCAAGGCCACCTCACCCGCGCCGCCGTAGAGCTAGCCAAAGATTGGCGCACCGATCGCATGCTACGCCGCTTAGAAGCGATGCTGATTGTGGCCGATAAAACCGCCACACTGATTATCACCGGTAATGGCGATGTGCTAGAACCCGAGCACGGTATTGCTGCGATAGGCTCTGGCGGTGCATTTGCGCAATCTGCAGCCAGAGCGCTCCTAGAAAACACCGATTTAGCCCCCGATGTGATTGTCAAAAAAGCCCTAGAAATCACTGGCGATATTTGTATCTATACCAATCAAAACCATACCATTGAGACCATGTAAACTAAGGACTCAATTGACGGTAGCTTGGTGCTGAAGAAGCCCAACAATCCTATTAAGAATGTTGGCTTCGCATACTCAGTACCAAGCTACGGTTAGATTAATATCTAATACTAAATCGTGTATTAAGCATATAAACTTTCATCCAGCCTATCACTCCCTTTAAAAAAACCAAGGGCAATCATTCGGCCATAAGTCATGTTATTCAACAAAATAGCCATAGCCAGCTATAAAGAAATGTAAATTTAAGCGGCGATCCATCATGGCAAAACACTTTTCTATTGGCGAACTACGCGTTATTTTGCTAGAGCCATCCCCAGCGCAAAATAAACTGATTACCGCCAAACTAAAACTACTTGGCATTGGCGATATCATTTCTTTTGAGCAAGGCTCACAAGCGCTTGCCTCCTTAAAAATAGACAACAGCCCTAATCTAATTCTCAGTGCCATGTATTTAAAAGACATGACCGGAATAGAGCTACTTACCCAGCTACGCGACAATCCCGATACACAAGACATTGCCTTTATATTAATTTCCAGCGAAACCCAGCCCAAAGTATTAGAGCCGCTTAGGCAGCTTGGCGCTTGTGCCATTATTCCTAAGCCCTTTACCTCAGAAAACCTAGACCATGCGCTTTGTGTATCGCTTGATTATCTATCTGAAGATTTAACGCTAGATCAAGATGATTTAGAGCTAGATATGCTGCGCGTATTACTAGTTGACGATTCTAAAGCAGCACGTAATTACATGCGTAAAGTATTAGAAAACCTAGGCGTGCGTAATATCAAAGAAGCTGGCAATGGCCATGAAGGGGTGCAGCTTTTAGAAGAGAGCGTGTTTGATTTATTAATTACTGACTACAATATGCCCGAAATGGATGGCAAAGAATTAATTGAATTTGTGCGCAAAAATAGCTGGCAAAGCAATATCCCCATCCTGATGGTTTCATCCGAAAGCGATGGTGGCCGCCTTGCCGCCGTTACCCAGGCAGGCGTATCAGGCATCTGCGATAAGCCTTTCGAGCCATCCGTAGTACGCGGCTTACTTGAGCGCATCTTACGTGAGCAACAACCTTAGAGTCTGTTATTGTTTGATTTGCAGCTCAGCTAAGCCAAAATACCGGCTTAGCCGACAGTTTTAAGCTTTTCTACCTATTCCCTAATTCAGCGGTTCATGATTTTGCTGTAAACCGCTAGAATGTCGCCATGTTGCATACACTTACAATCATACGTCAGCTCAATGCTGATGAATTCACCTCCGGCGAAGCCATTGCCAAACAGTTGGGCGTATCACGCTCGGCGGTTTCAGCCGCGCTTAATCGCAGTGCCGATTTTGGTATTGAGCTAGAGCGCCGCCATGGCGTAGGTTATAAACTCACTCAGCCCATTGAATGGCTAGATGTGCCTAGCATCACCCAAACGCTCAGCATTAATAGCCCATTTAGCCTGAATTTAATTGATGAGATTGAATCTACCAACCGCACTTTGCGCCAAGAAAGCGCCGCTGCTGGCTCGGTATTGGCCGCAGAATGGCAAACGGCGGGCCGTGGCCGCCTAGGCCGCCCTTGGGTAGGAAGCTTAGGCGGCAGCTTATTGTTTTCTTTGGTTTGGCGTTTTAATGGCGGGATCAGCCGCTTGGCAGGCTTAAGCCTTGCCGTTGGGATTGCGCTAGCCAGAGCATTAGAGCAACAAGGTTACCATGGCATAGGGCTTAAATGGCCCAATGATTTACTCTGCCCCAAAGGCAAGCTAGCGGGTATTTTGATCGAGCTATCTGGGGACGCTTTAGGCCCTGCAGATGCAGTGATTGGGATTGGCCTTAACTTACGCCTATCCCCAAGCGAGCGCCTACACGCCAATCATGCAGCAGATTTAAGCGATTGCAGCGGGCCTAGCCCTAAGCGAAATCTGCTTTTCGCCAGCATTTTAAATGAGCTAGCCGAGTTATTACCACGCTTTGACCAAGACGGCTTTGCCCCCTTACGCTCAGAGTGGGAAGCCAGACATATTTGGCAGGGCGAGCAGGCAAGATTAATTTCACCAAACGGGCTAGAAAGCAGCGGCAAAATCATTGGCATTGCCGAAGATGGCGCCTTACGCATTGCAGGAGAAAATGGCTTGCAAGTGGTTTATGCTGGCGACATTAGCTTACGTAAGGTAGCAGCAGCGTGAGCTTACTACTAATAGACCTTGGTAATAGCCGAATCAAATGGGCTTATGGCAATCCACCTTGGGCCTCTGTGGGCTATAGCTTTACCCCAGATGTAGCACAATTGCTTCAGCAATTGCTCGCCCTGCCCCGTCCCGATGCCATTCATGGCTGCACGGTTGGCCAGCCTGAAGCGGCACTTTTGCTAGAGCAATTTTGCCAGCAGCAATGGGGCCACAGCATTCAATGGCTAAAGGTAAGCCGCAATGCTTTGGGGATACACAATGCCTATCGCCATTTAGAGCAGCAGGGGCCAGATCGCTGGGCGGCAGTCCTCGGTGCACGCAGCTTGTTTCCTAACCGAGCCTTAGTGATTGCCAGCGCGGGCACCGCACTTACTGTGGATGCACTGACAGAAGACAACGAGTATTTAGGTGGCATGATTTTGCCCGGGTTAAGGCTGATGAAATCTGCCCTTGCCCAGCAAACAGCAAGGCTTACTTTAAGCGAAGGTGCTTTTCATGATTTTCCGCGTTGCACCACCGATGCAATTGAGACTGGCTGTATCAGCGCCATGGCTGGCAGTATTATTGCCATGCAAACGCGTTTAGCCCGCCGAGGCGATACGCCGCTCTGTATTATTTCTGGAGGCGATGCCGCCTTGATCGCCCCCCATTTACCTCATCAACCCATCATCGCCGAACAGCTCGTCCTACACGGGCTGGCTGCACTTGCTCAGGATATTCATCAATGAAATGGTTGTGCGCGCTGCTCCTTGCTGCCAATTTAATCCTTTGGGGCTACAACTCATTGCAAACCAAGCCCGTCAGTACCCGAGCCAATGCGCAGATTAATGCTGATAAAGTAAAATTGGTGGCTAGCTTGCCAGTGATTGTGGTTAATCGCCCTAGCCCAACACCGCTACCTGAGGTTATTACGCCAATTTCTGCCCCAACAGCAACACCCAATTCAATACCAACGCCAAGCCCAACTCCTATTCCAAAAACTACCGTGTGTATGCGTTGGAGTGGCACAGGGCAAGAGCAAAGCGACACCATGCGCCAGCGCCTTAAATCACTCGGTTTAGCCAGCAGCGAAGCCAATATCAGCGGCAAAGTTTGGGTGTATATCCCACCACAAACAGATCTTGAGCTAGCTAATCGCAAAGCCCAGCAGCTTAGCAGCCAGGGCGTGCAAGATTACTACGTGATTAATAATGGTGGCAGATGGCAAAACGCCATCTCACTCGGCGTATTCAGCAGCCGCGAAGGCGCTGAAAGACGTTTGAATGAATTAAAAAACCAAGGAGTAAAATCAGCCGTGGTCAGAGAGCGTGACGACAGCCCATCCCATACCGTGTTTACGCTGCGCAAAATCAGCCCAGAGCAGCAACAAAAACTAGAAAAGCTCAACAGCCAGCTTAAAGGTGCTCAACTGCAAACCAGCAATTGCTCTTAAGCAAATAATGAAGCGGCTGAGGCAATCTTCAGCCTCAGCCCAGCACGATCCGTGGCAATAGCCACGGGGCTGCGGCGGATATAACGGGTAGATAGCGCTCTCGCATCAGCGCAATGCTGTCGTCCGCAAGCAACTCGGGTAGGTTGCCAAGCTCATCGCTACGCGCAAGCAGAGTCAGCTCGCGGCAAAATTCGCCCTCGGGCACGGGTAAGCATTGCACTTCACCTGTTTTGATTCCGCCGTGAAATAAGCAGAGCGGCGTGGTTAGAGTCCAGCCTAAGCCCGCTTTGACCATTTGCAAAATCGCGTAGGAGTTATCCAGCTGCATGCGTAGTGGCGGATGAATGCTCCAGGTTTGTAGCTGGTTTTCAATGCTGCGACCAATCACCGTGGATTGGTTGTAGCGAATAAAATCCAGCGCCGCTGCCAGCGTGCGTAAGCTATTCACTGGGCCTTTAAAATCAAGCGGCAGCACTAAAATAAACGGTTCACGCAGCAGGCGGCGGCGAAATAGCTCGGGGTGGTTAGGCACTGCATCATCAGACAAAATGATATCGACCCGCCGATTAAGCAGGGCATCGGCATGTAGGTGCGATTGCCCAGTCACCATCGACCAGTGCGCAGTGCGGCGCTTAATCGCGGCGACCAGCTCTTTGCCCACGCTAATTGCTAATGAATCCACCAGTGCAATCCGCACATGCTTAAGCGGCGTGGCTTCCTGACGGCGAAACTCCAAACTTACGCGGCGAGCCTCGCTTAATAAGTGCTCCGCCTGCTCATAAAACTTACGCCCTAGCGGTGTCAGCATAGGTGGGCGCTGCGATCGATCGAGCAGCTGCACATGCAATTGCACTTCAAGGTTAGCAATGCTTTGCGAAACGGACGATTGCGTCATCCCCAGCCGCTGCCCCGCCGCCGTCATCCCCCCCGCCTCGACAATCGCGGCAAAGACTTCCAAGCTTTTTAAATCAAAACCAATCGGACTCGCAGCCATGCTGTTTCCATTGCGTTAGTTTTATTCAAAACCACAGAGCACATCAAACTCAACGTTTTAATATGTCCAACTGTAAAATACGCTAAGTCTGGCGTAATTGTAAATACGAGGCTCCACCAGCGATATCAATCTCTGCCTAAATAAAAATTACAAATTCTTACTTATTTTTTTCTAAAATAAAAAGCTACGTATAATGCCATTGACTTAAATTTCAAAAATATCTCATTACAAAAGAAGATTTTTTATGCGTAGATTGATGATTTGTGCCGCATTAATAGCCACCGCCCCTTGTTGGGCAGCCATGGAAATGACTGAAGGGCAATTACAAAATGGCCTGCATTATTTCGTAAAAGAAAACCAAGAGCCTGCCGGAAAAGTAGAGCTACGGCTGGTGGTTAAAGTGGGTTCGCGTCATGAATTAAAGGATGAAAAAGGCATTGCGCATTTAGTAGAGCATATGGCGTTTCGCCGCACCCGCCATTTTGCGCCAGGTGAGATCAACGCTTTTTTTAATGACCAAGGTATGCGCTGGAGAAACGACAGTAACGCTTGGACCAACTGGGAAGAAACGGTTTATCACTTTACCGTGAATAAATCCGAGCTGCCACGCGCCTTACAGCTGCTCGCCGACTGGGGCAGCGGCATAGCGTTTGATCCTAAGGAGCTGGCAACCGAGCGCCAGATTGTGCTGGATGAGCAACGTATGCGAGAAAACGCTCAGCAGTTTTGGATGGAGTACGCCGACGCGCTCTACCCAGGGCGAGAATACAGCCAGCATATGCCGATTGGAGAGACAGAAGTTATTCAAAGCTTAGCGCTAGCACGTATCGCCGCTTTTTATAAGCGCAATTACATTGCCCCAAGAATGAGCGTCATTGTGGTGGGCGATGTTGCTGGGCTGACGACCGAGGCGCTAATCCAAGAAAAATTCAAAGGTATCCCAGCAGGCCCAATACCACAGACACAGCCCCTTCCCAAGGCCACACAAACCTTGCAATTATTTAGCCAAGATAGAATGGAAGGACTCGCCAAACCCATTGTGTCTTGGGGCTGGGTCGAAGAGTGGAATGGCATCCCTTCCGAAGAGGGAATGCAGCGTGATTACTTGCGTTCACTGGCTTTGCAGATTGTGCAAAGACGCCTGCAAGCCCTAGATGGCAATGTCTACAGCTCTGCCAGCATGTATCGAGATGACAATCTACCGCATGTGCAGCAATGGACACTTGCACTCGATGCCCTACCTGGCAAAGAAAAGCCTGCTCTGGAAGCACTGCTCTTTGCCGCCGAGCAAGCTCGCCGCACTGGTGTTTCTGCCGATGAGTTAAAAGAAGTGATGCAACTGGAACGTGCTAACTATCAAATCAAGCAGGTGCAAAACAACCAGCAGCTTGCAGATGTTTTGCTTAATCATGTGCTGCAAGGTTTTAACACCGATACCCCGCAAGAATGGCTGAACCGGCTCAATGAACAAGAAAAAACAGCGACACCGGAAAGTGTACAAAAAGCGCTGGATGAGTTGATGAAGAGCCCTAGTCAAATCGTCAAAATCTTCCGCCCCCGTGGCGATAGCTCGGCACATCATGGCGTGTTTGATAACAGCGATTTAATCGCCATTCAAACCGAAGTAAAGCAGCGCAGCTTTAGGGATGGTGCACGCAAGATCAAGCCCGTGCAATTAATGGCCAAGCAACCGAGCGCTGGCAAAATTGTGAGCACAGAAAAAATTGCCGGAGGTGGAGTCTGGCGGCTGGAAAACGGCATGGAGGTGATATGGCAGCAAGCTGAAGCAGGCGAAAAACAAATTGGCCTTCATTTGCGCAGCAAAGGGGGCTTATTAGCGCTTCCTAAAAAACTACAACTCGCTGGTGCAGTATTAGCTAACTATCAGTCCAGAGTGGGTTTGAATGGGGTGAACCCTTTACAACTGAGGGATGTACTCGCTGGGCACACCGCCACTTTGCAATCCTATGTGAGCATAGACGAGGCAGGAGCAAGTGGGCTGGCAGCCAACGAAGACTTAGAGCTGGTATTACAAATGCTCTATCTAGGCCTACAAAAACCAGCAACAGATCATCAGCAACGCCAAGAAGTCACTGATCAATTACAAGGCTGGCTTAATCAGCATAATGATTTAAGCGCCTTACTGGCTCATGGCGAAACGTGGCCTTGGCGTAATAACTGGTCAGCAAGTGACTTTAAGCTACTAACTACAGCGGATATTCAGCAGGCCCATGCGATGCTGCTTGGGGAGCCAAAAAATCTGCGCTTAGTACTCACTGGAATCAAAAACCCAGCAGAAGTTGCCCCGCTGATTGAGCGTTATTTGGCCAGTTTAGAGCCAGCAAAAGAGCGCGCCGATTTGCAGCCCATCTCAGCGATGCCACTCAAGCCCTTGCATGTGATGGGCTCCGTTGCACAATCAGAAGCCTTTCTTAACTGGCGTTTCGTAACTCCACAAAAAATCGGCGCTCGGGATCTTGTGCTAGCCAGCGCGCTTGCCGATGTCATCCAACAAAGATTATTACCCGTATTACGCTTTGACGGTGGCTTAAGCTACTCGGTTTCTAGCGATGCACAAGTCACGCCAGGTGAGGGAGTCGTCCTTTCTCTAGCGAACAATGGCCCTGCGATGCAATGCCAGGAGATGGTCGCCAAAACCACCGGCGTGCTGCATGAGCTGGCTAAAAATGGCCCAAGCGCAGCGGAAGTCGCTAGCAGCCTTGATCTAGCCAACAAGCAAGAGCAAGACCGCCTGCAAAAACCCGCCTTTAAGGCACAAAGATTGAGCTTTAACTGGATATACGGCGATGGCATGCGTGATTTAAAGCCAGACTTTAGCCAAGTGCTGACGCAGGCCAAGCTTAAAGACGCCGCCCAACGCTGGATAAACTATGACGCAGCCTATCTCTATGCCCAAGGCTGCAAACATAACTTTAGCAATGAGGAGCTGGCTGCAATGTGGAAGTAGCGGCTTTGTAGATTGGGTATGATGTTGTGCCTGGGCTGCAGATGCATGACCGCGTGGGCATAAAAACACCCTGATTATGCCTCTTGCTCATTTTTTGTCGTTTGTCTGAGCATATCAACGTGAATAGAGTTAACTCGTAGGGGCGCTGCTTGCTGCCCCCCTACAGTATATTGGCCAGAAACCTTAAGCCATCCCCAACCAATCTCTATCACACAAAAAATCGCTATATAGACGCGCTTCTGGGCTGCCTGCCTCTGGGTGGTAATCGTAGCGCCAGTTCACCACGGGTGGCATGGACATCAGGATAGATTCGGTGCGCCCTCCTGATTGCAAGCCAAATAAAGTGCCACGATCAAATACCAGATTAAATTCTACATAACGACCACGGCGGTAAGACTGCCAATCCCGTTCACGCGCGCCGTATTCGGCGTCTTCGTGGCGCTCCACGATTGGCACATAGGCGGGTAAAAAGGCATTGCCTACACTTTGCATCATGGCAAAGCTAGCCTCAAAACCGGAGGCGTTGTAATCATCAAAAAAGATGCCGCCAATGCCACGCGGCTCATTGCGGTGTTTTAAGTGGAAATAACGATCGCACCACGCTTTAAACTGGGGATAAAGCTGCACGCCAAAAGGATCGAGCGCGTCTTTGCAGGCTTGATGAAAATGTACCGCATCCGCTTCCAGCCCGTAATAGGGGGTGAGATCCATACCGCCACCAAACCACCATACATCTTGCTCGCCGTCTTTATAGGCACGGAATAAGCGCACATTCATATGCACGGTAGGGATATAAGGATTGCGTGGATGCAGCACCAGCGATACGCCCATCGCTTCAAAAGCACGCCCTGCCAGCTCGGGGCGACCGGCGCTGGCAGATGGCGGCAGTGCATCCCCCATCACATGCGAGAAATTTACCCCGCCACGCTCAAACAAGTTGCCGCCTTCGATCACCCGCGTCATACCGCCGCCGCCGCCCGCCCTTTCCCACTGATCGGTATGAAAAGTAGAGCCATCGAGCTGCTCCAAGGTGGCCACAATGTTTTGTTGCAGGCTTAAAAGGTAATCTTTTACGGCAGTTGAATTCATTATGATCCCCATATATCTGTAGGGGCACGGCATGCCGTGCCATTAATGCCGCGCAAAAAACAGGCTGCCCCTTGAGGCAGCCTGTTCATCATGGGCATACAAGCTAGCATTAAGCCGCTTGCTCTGGCGCATCATGCTTAATTTCTTTGATTCGGTTATCGCCATCCACAAACACCAGCTGCGGGTGAAAGTTGGCGATTTCGGCTTCTTCAAACTGAGCAAAGGTGGCGATAATCAGTAAATCACCCACTGCAGCACGGCGCGCAGCCGAGCCATTGACCGAAATAATCCCCGAGCCACGTTCAGCCTTAATGGCGTAGGTAGAGAAACGCTCGCCGTTATCCACATTCCAGATATGAATCTGCTCGTGCACCAAGATATTGGCGGCTTCAAGTAGATTTTCATCAATCGCACACGAGCCTTCGTAATGCAGCTCCGAATGAGTGGTGGTACAGCGATGAATTTTCGATTTAAGCAGGGAGCGTTGCATGGCGTTTCTCCAGCCCGTTTCTGGGCAGGGCTGTTTCAGAAGGGATCAGATTATAATCCCAGAAACGGTGATTGGACAGGGTAAGGTTTAAATCAATTGACGCATCGCAGCAATTTACAATCTTGCGACGATTTAAACTTACTAGCCTCGATAAATAAAGCAGCCATCTAGCAAAAATTCTCCATCTGCCACGCGGGCATCGGGGGAAACACGGTCAAAGTTTAATTGCTGACCATCAACCACCACCCACGCAGGAATAGGCTTTGCCTGATAGCTGCCGATCACTTCAATAGCGCGCTGTATATTTGCGGGACTAATCACCCGAGGTGCCGGGCTGGCAGCCACCGGCGTGGTTTCAGGCTCACGTGGTGCAGCAGCAGCTTCAATCTCGGCCGCTTGCAAGGGCAAATTACGTAAATACAAATTAAAAGCAAATTGCGGCAAGATCAGCCGACGTACTTTTTTGTCATCATCAATAATGCAACACACACCGAACTCTGCATCACATTTAGGGCAATGCGCTTTGGCTGCGATGGCAATATGGTTTTCTACCAAACGCGCAATGCCGAGCATATCATTGGCTTGTAACATTTCTCCACAGCTCACGCAGGGTTTAGAGAATTGTTTAACCAGCGTGCCATTTTTAAACTTTAATGGCAGGCATTGCTTAAGGCGTTGATTAGGTAGCATTTATGATCATCATAGTGTGTTAAACAGGGAGTGAGGACTAGAGAGCAGGGAATAAAACGGCCCCCACCCTCCCATTATCCCCGCCTTTAAATCGTTGCCATACGCGTTTCAAGCAGCAGCTCTAGTAAGTCAATTTTCATCACTTGTAGGCTGACCGTTGTGCCCGCTGGTAGTTCCGGTATACCTGCACGAATCACTAAAGGCATGCCATCTACCCGCACCAAATTTTCTTTTATCACCACGGCGGTAATTTCGCGTTTGTTTTCTTGCTGTAACCAACGCAAACACCAGTATCGTTCCATCTTATCTTGTAATTCGGCGTAAGCTGCATAAGCAGTATCAAAACTTCCGATAATCGAATACAACTCGGCATCATTCTTTTGGAAACGTGGCTTAGTATTGCCCAGCAAAGCCAATAATTGCAGCTGATTCACGTAATCCACAGCACGGCGTAACGGTGAAGAGGCCCAAGAGTAGCACTCTACACCTAGCCCAATATGCGGGCCTGCCTGTGTAGTTAGGCGCACACGCCCACCATTTTGGCCGCGATAAATCCCCGCCACTTGGCCCTGCATTAAATCCTTGCCCCAAGTGCTATTGGCTAAAATCATTAGCTCGGCAACTAGCTTATCCATTGGCGCGCCACGTTTACGCGGCACAATGCGCACCCGTTTTGCCCCATCCATATCATCAATATAGAAGCTGTAGTCAATTTTAAGCGGCACGCTTGGATCAGCCTTGCCACGTCGCCCTTCTAAGGCACCCGCAAAATGCCAAAGAAAGGTGATTTCTTCTTTCCACGGAAAATCAGGCGCACCTTCTTTGCCTGCGGTATTTTCATTGAATACTGGCTCTAGTTGTTCGTGGCGCAAATTAGCGGCAATCGGCACCATTTCAACCACGCTACGATGCGATAGCACATCAAAGCCCAGCGACAACTCTAAATACATGCTGAGCGCTGGGCAGGTTTTACCTTCTTGCAGGGTAAACACCTCCACCACTTCATTAGGCAACATGGTGATCTTATCGCCAGGCATATACACGGTAGATAGACGATCCAGAATGATTTTATCTACATCAGAGCCCGCCGCAATACCCAAGGCAGGCGCGGCGATATGGATGCCCACCTGCCAATTACCATTGGGCAGACGCTTTAAACTGAAGGCATCGTCAATCTCAGTAGTGGTGGAATCATCAATACTAAAGGCTTGCACATCAGCCACCGGCAAATCTGCAGGGCAGCTTACTGGCTCAGTGGGGGCAAAGCCTCGGCCTTTTGGGAAAGACTCAGCCAAAAAGCCATCCAGCAGATAAGCGCCTACATCGGGAATCGCACCGATTTTTTCCATCAGGCGTAGCGGTGAGGTTTGCATTGCATCGCTTGCTGCCGCCAGTGTTTTCCACTCTAGCGTGTTTTTATCAGGGCGATGTAATAACTTGCTAACAAGGGGAATAAATGACTCTGGCAAAGCGCCCGCTTGCAGCTCGGCCTGCCAGATCGCCATTTGCTCGGCTTCTTTTTTCTTTTTTTCTAAGCCCGCCAGAGCGGCTTTTAGATTGTCTTCAGGAGCGGCCTTATAGTGACCACGGCCCTTACGGTAAAAATACATAGGCGCTGCGTGTAGACGAATTAACGCTGCCGCTTGCTGCTGCACCGATGGATTCGCACCAAAGTATTCTGCGGCAATATCATTAAACGCAAATTCTTCAGCACCACAACATTCCCACAGAAAATCGATATCAATTTCATCCGCTGCGGCCTGAGCCGCTTTTAGGAAGTCATCCAAGCTAATCCGCTCAAAGCGCAGCAGCACATTGGCCGCCTTCACTTTAAAACGCTTACCACGGGTATCTTCAAGCATCAGGCTTGCCGCCTGCTCTTCCTTGATGGTGGCTACCTTGAAATTACCATCTTCCTCAAAAAAAACATTCATTCGCACGCCGCCAGCAATCATTAAGTGTTAGCCGAGCATTATAACAAGGTCCGACCTACACCGCTTGACGGCAGGCTTGCAAAGCATAAGGGATAAAAAATATCGTCCACGTAAAGCACAAATGTAAGGGCGCTGCTTGCTGCGCCCTACTCCTGAGCATGTGCTACCGCGTGGGAACAGATGCCCACCCTACTCGCCGCCCAATTGCGCCAGCAGCTCGGTCTGATGCTCGTTGACCAAGGCTTGGGTCAGGTCGTTCATGTCGCCATCCATAATGTAATCAAGCTTATACAGCGTCAGATTGATGCGGTGATCGGTCATACGGCCCTGCGGGAAGTTATAAGTGCGGATACGCTCGGACCGATCGCCAGAGCCCACCAGTGATTTACGCTGAGCGGCTTCAACGGCGTGGCGTTCGCGGTCTTGCACGTCTTTAATGCGGGCGGCCAGCACCGATAAGGCGCGGGCTTTATTTTTGTGCTGGCTTCGATCATCCTGGCATTCCACCACAATGCCGCTTGGGATATGCGTTACCCGCACCGCCGAATCGGTTTTGTTAATGTGCTGACCACCGGCCCCGCTGGCACGGAAGGTATCGATGCGTAAATCGGCGGGGTTGATATGAATTTCTTCTGCTTCATCCGCTTCTGCCATTACCGCCACGGTACACGCCGAGGTGTGAATCCGCCCTTGGGTTTCGGTAGCTGGCACGCGTTGCACCCGATGCGCACCGGATTCAAACTTCAGCCATGAATATGCGCCAAAGCCCACAATGCGGGCGATAATTTCGCGGTAGCCGCCCAGATCAGATTCACTGGCCGATACCACTTCTACCTGCCAGCGATTACGCTCAGCAAAGCGGCTATACATGCGGAATAAATCCCCAGCAAATAGTGCCGCTTCGTCCCCGCCCGTACCGGCACGGATTTCCAAAAAGATATTACGCTCGTCATTAGGATCTTTTGGCAGCAGCGCTTTTTGCAGCTCGATTTCTAAAGCCTCGATGCGCACTTTGCCTTCTTTGATTTCTTCTTCGGCCATATCCCGCATATCAGGATCAGCCAGCATTTCTGTGGCATCGGCTATATCGGTTTCAATTTGCGTAAAGCGGTGATAAAGCGCCACCACCGGCTCTAATTCCGCGCGCTCTTTTGTTAGCTTGCGATAGCTATTCATATCGCGGGTGGCTTCTTCTGTAGCAAGTAAGGCGTCGACTTCTTCAAGGCGGTCAGCAAGTTGCGCCAATTTGGCGGCAATAGAAGGTTTCATTTCAGTTCCACGAAATATTTAATGATCTTAAAAACAGATCTGTAGACAGGTAGGTTGGCGCTGAGTGCAACGAAGCCCAACATTGCAGTGTGAATGTTGGGCTTCGCAAGCTCAGCACCAACCTACAAATTTGCTCTATAGGTTTTTTAAAGCGAATAAAAGCGCAGCTACTCGTGCAGACGGTAGAGGCGGCGTACGGTGGCGAGGGTGTTTTCTTGATCTTCGGGCAGCACGTTATTTAAGGCAGCCAGTGGCGCGTGCATAAATTTATTCGCCATTTGCCGCGAGAACTCTTCTAATACCGCTGCGGCGTTTTCGCCAGCGGCTAGTTTTTTATGCGCTTTTTCTAATTCATGCCGCGCAATTCTATCGGCATAATCTTTTAAATCACGGATAGTTGGCACCAAGGCGCGGCTAGCTACCCAGCGATGAAAATCTCCTACTCGCTCGCAAATAATTGCTTCGGCAGATTCTACTTCGCCCGCCCGAGATTCTTGCCCTTGGCGGACTACTTCGGCCAAATCGTCCACCGTATACAGATAAACATCGGATAAATCGCCCACTTCGGCTTCTACATCACGCGGCACGGCTAAATCCACCATAAACATCGGGCGGCGCTTACGCTCTTTGAGTGCGCGCTCTACCATACCCTTGCCCACAATCGGCAAGGGTGCTGCGGTGGAGGTCACCACGATATCAAATTCGGCTAATCGAAAAGGTAAATCTGAAAGTAGTATCGCCTCGCCACCAAACTGATTAGCGAGTGCTTGGCCGCGCTCAATAGTGCGATTAGCCACGGCAATATGCTTAGGGTTACGCGCATGAAAGTGCGTAGCGCAGAGCTCGATCATTTCGCCTGCGCCGATAAACAGCACCTTACAGGATGCCACCGAAGGGAATAATCGCTCAGCTAAGCGCACCGATGCGGCGGCCATAGAAACCGAGGCTGCGCCAATACGGGTTTGCGAGCGCACTTCTTTAGCCACAGAAAACGCACGTTGAAACACGCCATTCAGTAACACACCCATCGTGCCCGCATCACGCGCAAAGCGCTCGGCGTCTTTAAGCTGGCCTAAAATCTGTGTTTCACCCAGCACCATCGAATCTAAACCACTGGCCACCCGAAACGCATGCGTTGCCGCCTCGCCACCATTGAGCAAATACAGATGCGGCTCAATATCTTGGATGCTGTGCCCACGCGTTTGTGCCAGCCACGCCAAAACTTGCTGTGGCTCACGCGTATTACAGTAAAGCTCGGTGCGATTACAGGTAGACACAATGGCGGCTTCTGTTACGCCATGTTCTGCACTCAGCATGGCTAAAGCGGCCGGTAATTCTGCTGGAGTAAACGCGAGCCTCTCCCTGACTGCAACAGGCGCAGTATGGTAATTCACTCCGAGAACAAGCAGATTCATAAGGATTTATCAGCAGCGGGCGAAAGAAAACCGCCCATTTTACCCTGAAACGGTAAGCAACTCACGGCGAAGTGGCGAATGCCATTCTGCATAATTCGGCTTGACCTTTTAGCTGAAGCTCTCATCGCCAATTTAGCACTGTAAAAACGGATGCATCATTGGCAAACAAAGAGTGAGAAAGAAGCAAGCAAGAATAAGTAATGCCGCCTGCATTCCAATTAACACCTAAGAAGGCTCTAAACACGTTGTCATGCATGACCAACAAGGATCGAAGAGCTCCCTTAAGCATTAAACGGCAAGGCTAGCCGCCTTATTCCACCTGATACTCAAATAAATCGTAGCCCATTTGCTGCTCTATTAATTTACCCGCTCGCATCAGCATTTCACCGTTTATGGTTAAAACAGATAACTCACGCTTGGCAATATAGCTTCCCTTTGGCGTGAGCATCATGGCTGATTGTTTTAAAGCGGGGATTTCAGGGAGCAGCAAGCCGGGTTGATATTCCACCCCTGCTAAGCCTATCGTTGGTCTAAACATTACGGCAGAGGCGCGCACGGTCATAATCTGCAAGCCAATTTCAAGCTCGTGGCTATTCATTTGTTGCAACCAACGCACCGATGCAATCATCCAGTTCTCGCTACCCTGCGCCCGCAATGCCACGATTTCTCCTGCCCGCACGCGCTCAACGGGGATGTGTTCTGCAGAAACTGCATAACCTCCGGGGCTTTCATTGACTACTTTCCAGTGTGTAATCGGCAATTCTTCGTTTACGCTGCTCGGCTCAGCGTCTTCCAGTAAATTTTCTTCTGGCTCAAGCAAGGCATGGCCCGCATTCACGCACAGCACGGCAGCCCTAATGCCAATGCAAAGATCCACCGGCGTATCAGAAGCAATTCTTTGGAAAGTGCGCTTGGCAGAAATGGTCCACTGCCTGCAGACCCGACGCAAGATTTCTATCCACATTAAAACTTTACTGCGATCATTTGCCATAGGCGCTTTAATTTCTAAAGCCACTAAGGATTTATGCAATTGCCGCACTAATTCTGAAGTATCCAGCAAGACGCCCCCGCCTAAATACCCTTCCATAGTACGAGCGCCGATATATTGCGGAGCCTTATCTTCATCCAAGCTCACTAAGAAAAAACCTGCCGAGCTGCCCAATTGGGATACTGGTTGAAAATGCGCATAACCTGCGTAATTTTCAACAATTTCAATGACTTTATCGAGCTCAAGCCCAGAAAAGCGCTGCGGCTCTGATAAAGCCAGTAGCAAAATGTATTTATACGTACGTGCCACACTTGGGGCGTTTTTGTCGCTGGTGGTTTGCTCAATCAGCTGCGACTCAACGGCATAGCGAAACAACTTATGCATCTCTAGCCAAATTCCCTCAGGCACAGGCATATACACCCGATAGCTAAGCTGAGAGAGGCGATAATATTGCGCTAATATTTTTTGAATCAGCACTGGGGCCAATTTGGTATTGCCAAAGGCGAAACGCTTATCCAAGCGATCGGTGAGGGCTATTTTATAACCATCAGCCAATTCCAAATACAGGCGACGCGCCAATAAGGCCGCCGTTTGCGCTTGATCTTTTAGTGGCAAACCTGGCACGCGATAGACCAGCTCCAAACCACCTGACAGTAACTCTAAGGCGGTAGCGTATTCATCCAGTAATTTAATTCGATCATCAGGGCCGATTTTTACCCGATTGCACGCCGTCAATGCATCACACATTTGCCGCCCTGCCCCAAGTGGATTTGCCATAGGCAAAGCAATTAACCACTCACGTAAACGCTTGGGGTTAGTTTCCACACTACTTGCGAGATTAGGATCGCAATCCGGCAACTTAAGCGACAGCAACATCAATAAACTCCGACTTCTTTTGTTCTGCAGCATCCAGCGCAGCCAACGTGCCTGCTAATAGCTGAGCTGCTTCTTCATCAGATACGCAATAAGGGGGCATAAAATAAACTGTATTGCCAATAGGTCTGAGTAATAGCCCTTGTGCTAAAGCTGCGGCAAAAAAGCGTTGCGCAAAGCCAGGTGCAGCATCTATCACATCAAAAGCCCAAATCATCCCCGTGCGCCGATAATGACTCACCCTAGGATGTGCGGCCAGAGGGGCAAAGATGGCATCCCAACGCAAAGCTTTACTGGCATTACTGGCAATGATGTCGTCCGATTCAAAAATATCCAATACCGCCAAAGCAGCAGCACAAGCCAAGGGATTACCGGTGTAGGAGTGCGAATGCAAAAATGCGCGGCTAATATCATCGTGATAAAAAGCGGCATAAATTTCATCTTTACTCAGCACCACTGCCAAGGGCAAAAAGCCCCCCGTAATCCCCTTAGAAAGACAAAGAAAGTCCGGCTTAATATTGGCCTGCTCACAAGCAAACATAGACCCTGTTCGGCCAAAACCCACAGCAATTTCATCGCTAATCAGGTGGACACCATAAAAATCACATAGCGCACGGGCTTTTTGTAAGTAAAGCGCGTCATACATCGCCATCCCCGCCGCGCCTTGCACCAGCGGCTCTACAATCAGTGCGGCAATCTCTTGATGATGGGCCGCCAGTGTGGCTTCTAACGATTGAGCAGCCCGCTCGGCCACGCCTGCTGCAGATTCACCCTCTGCGGCTTGACGTGCATCAGGGTTCATTACTACCAAATTGTCTCGCACTAAAGACGCGTAAGCTTCCCGAAAAATAGGCACATCGGTCACGGACAAAGCCCCTGCCGTCTCCCCGTGATAGCTATTTTCTAAATACACAAAGCGGTTTTTTTGCGGCTGACCCAGATTACGCCAGTAATGCACCGACATTTTGAGCGCCACTTCAATCGCCGAAGCGCCATCAGAGCCATAAAATGCATGGCCTAAGCCGGTTAGTTTGGCTAAGCGCTCGGATAACTCCACCACCGGCGGATGGGTAAACCCCGCCAGCATCACATGTTCTAGGCGATCCATTTGTTGGCTAATCGCGGCTTTAATTCTAGGCTCACCATGGCCAAATAAATTTACCCACCAGCTAGAAACCGCATCTAAATAAGCCTTGCCATCTACATCGTAAAGCCATGCCCCTTGGGCACGGGTGATTGCGATCAGCGGAAAACTTTCGTGCCGCTTCATTTGCGTACATGGATGCCATACCGCAGCTAAGCTTCGTGCCAGTAAATTAGAATGATTCATATCAATATATAAAGCTTCGGATAAGCTATTTTAGCTCAGACTGATCAATACCCTAGCAAAATCCATGCTTGCCGATACTACTTAGCCGCAGATATGACGCAGTAAAACTCAAATATTGAACCACAGAGAACACAGAGGGCATGGAGTTTCACAGAGCAAACACTAAAAAGGCGAGCACCTTGGCTCGCCTTGATCAAACACTTACACCAATCAGCGTATCAAAATATTTTCGACACACTGATTTTATAATTACGCCCAACGCCCGTTACCCCTTCGCTAAGATAAGGCTGGTAATCGCGGTTGAATACATTATCAATGGTGAGCCTTGCTTCTAACCCACGTAATACATCACCCCTACCTTGCCAACTGGCAAATAGGGTATGCAGGCCATAACCCTTGGATGGGGGCAGGCGATAAACATTCCCTACTGCTAAGACTTTATCCTGCTCGCCCACAAACTTGCCTTGCCAGCCTGCGGTAATCCCCTGCTCAGGTAGCTTAAAGCCTAAACCCATAATCAATTTATCCGGCGCGATACTGGCAACGGGCTGATCCTCTCCCCATGGGTCGCGCTGGCTACCGTTTCTTCTGCCGTATTGCATAGATAGCGAGGCATTAGCAAAGAAATAACGCGTGTTATAGAAGGACTCGATTTCTAGGCCTTCCGTCTTAAAGCCGCTTAAGTTGCGGTAGTTAGACAAGGCTGGCGGCAGTTTATCTCGGCTATCGAATGAATATCCCGGCACCAAGACACCCAAACGCGGGCCGATATTATCTGCTACGCGGTTCTGGTAAAGCGTAAAACGCAGCTGAGCATCGTCATTGGCGCTCAGTAAGCCCTGCTGATTCCACATTGCACCTAAGCGTGCTGCGGTGATTCGCTCCACATCTAGGGCTCGGCTAGTGCCTGGCGTGGACGAGTGCACATCAGAAGAAACATAGTATTCAGAGGAATACAACTCATCGATGGTTGGAGCGCGCCATGTCTGGCTGATATCGGCAAATAAAGACAGATTGCTATTGGCTTTCCAAAACAGGCCCAATCTTGGCGAAAAGCCCTCAAACCTCGCCTCACTGTAATCATGCCCAGCCGCGGCCAAGGGGCTGTTATAGCGTAAGGCTCGGTTCGGCACGCCTTCCGCCGTAATATGGTCATAGCGCAAGGCGGCTGTTAGCGTCACATCACCGTAGCTCACCGCATCCTGCACATACACACCCTGTGTTTTTTGCTGGCCAGCAGGCATGTAGTAGGGCTGGAAATAGCCAAAGTTATACGTTGAATTTTTTAACGCCACACTGCTCGGGTAATACATCAGCGTATCGCGCTGATTATCGTGCCACTGCGTGCCTACGCTTAAAACATGCGCAAAAGGGCCGCTACTGAACATACTTTCATTACGCAACTCAGCCAACTTATCGGTATACGTTGCCCAGCTTTCATTGCCCAGCGAGCCTAAGAAAGACCCCACCGAGGCAGATGCCGAACGCTGGTCGTGCTGATTGGTTTTGGAATAGCCATAGCTTGCCTGCATATTAATCAGCGGGCTTGGGTTAAAGCGCCATTTTGCCGAATAAGTGGTGTCCTCCTGATCGCGGTACAGCACCTTGCGTTTCCACGCCTCATCCCAGCCAAACTTATTAATCTCTGCCTCCGTAGGCGCAGGGGCATCTTCACCCAAGGCGGCAAAAGGAGCCCAAGCACTACTGCGGCTCTGCATAGCAGTAAGGGTAAGTAGCTGATCTTCTGTAAGACGGATATTTAACTTAGCAAGGGAGGATGGCGCATCAATAGCAGAAAAACGGAACAGATCGCCGTTGGGCTTACGCAAATCATCAGACTCACGCTGGGTAAAATACACCAGCCCATCAAAGCGTCGGTCTTCACTGCGGCCAAAAATAGCCGCAGTTGCATCCTGCTCCGTATTATTGCTTTGGTAAGAATATTTCAACAAAGTACCCAGATTAGCGTCGCCCAGCAAGAGATCTTTTGCATCTTTGGTTTCAATCGTGATCACGCCACCAAAACCACCATTACCGTAGAGCGAGGTGTGCGGGCCTTTATTGACTTCAATTTGCTTGATCAATTCTGGCTCAATAAAAATTGAGCCTTGGCGGTATTTTTCAAAACCTTTAGGCGCGCCATCCACAATAACTTTAACGTCTTGAACCTTATTAAAGCCCCAGATATTCAAGGTTTGCCCGCTTGGGCGCGATGTGCCGCTCAGATCAACCCCTGGCAAAGTATCCAGTAGCGCAGCCACATTGCCAGCTTGCTGGCGTTCAATATCTTCGTGATCTAAATAAGAGCGCCCCACATTAGCACTGCCGATCTTTTCACCAAACACCGTGACCGCCGCCAAGGGTGCTTCCGGCGAAGCGGGCTTAGCTTGTACTTCACTGGCTGTTTTACTTGCGAAAGCAGGCGCACTAAAGGCAATAGCCAGTGCAAACACCATCGGGGTGCTTTTTGTCTTCATTTTACTTAATACTCATCAATGTAAAAAAACAGTCCCATATAAAAAACCAGGGAGCAAACCCATTTGTTTTTTAATTTGGAAAGCGGCTAGTCCTAGCGCTTAGGCATGTAACTTAACTGTCATTATTATAATTGATAATCATTATCAACAAAAGACATTCTGATGAAGCTTACTTAATGTGATGCAAGGGCCGCAAGTGCAAAAAATGCGTCGTCCACAAAAATAACCAGCAGATAGCGTATTGCCATCATTCTTGGTTAAATTTACGCAATAGCATTCTAAATCAACCCCTTACACGATCAATCAATTTCACTATCCTGATAAACAGCGAAACACGATCGAGCAGAGACCTTGCGTATTTCTCTTGGTTTTTTCGGGTATTTTGCGGGCCGATAATCGTTTTGCATAATATGCAGTAAATAAGACCGCGATGACTAATGGCCAGATTTGCGTAACTCTTCTTTCACTAGCGCTTCTACACGTGGCAACAGTTTGTTTTCTACTTCGGCGCTCATATCTGTGATTAAGCGCTTGAGCGTCTCTTCATAAAAACCATTCATCAAACTGGCGAAATGCTGACGAGTCAGTTGCTCTACCTCGGTGGCAATTTCAACGCCTAATTGTGCTGCAACGGTGGCACTTAGCTCTGCAATTGCACGCTCACTCAGTGGTGGATGCTCTGGCAAGGTGGCTGCTACAGTAGGTTCGGAAATATCCAGCGCTGGCAGATCAAAAATCTGCTCATCACTCCACGGCACTTCAGTGACCACAATCTGCATTGATGGCTCAGTGGCCGCTGGCGCAGAAATGAGGTATTCCAGCTCCTGCTCTGGGGTGGATTTAAGCTCTACAAAATCCACATGATTGCCCCAGGGATTAGCCTGAGACAGTGCATCCAAATCAAGCAGGGGCAAATCCATAAACTCTTCAAGAACCACGGGAATATCTAGCTCAGGAATCACTGGCTCTGGCTCCAATTCTAGATTAAACGACGCTAGTGCTAGCTCTTCTACAATAGGAGCCGCATAGCATTCGGTTTCTTCTAAGATCTCGGTCAGTACCGGAATATCGTCTGCTTCATCCAAGAGCACAGGGATGGCTTCAGAATGGCTAGCACCACGATGGCGCGCCAGCAGCGCATCCATTTTATCAAACAGCGGGGAAGGATCAGTAGCAGCGTTCATCCAGCCCTATCCATCATGTCAAAAGAAGTAGGCTTAAAGCCTTGCGCCACATAGGCTTTCCAACGCTCACGCGCAAGCGTACGTGCCTCATCATCCAGCGAAACCACTTCCATCACCCTTTGGTAGCGCTCAAAACCTGGTGCCAAGCCATTGGTCCAGTTAAATAAGATATCGCGAGCAGGTAATAGCTCAGGGCGGTAATCGAGCAAAATCGGCGTATCTGCAGCAATCGCATCATCAGCCAAGCAATGCGGTAAAAAGCCCGTTTGCGGCACTTCCCACAATAAACCATCCAAAGCCGAAGCCGCAGCTTGGCTGCTGGTCAGGATATTTATGCTTAAACGCTTCGCTAAGGCTTTGCTCACCAACTGGCACAGCGCGTGCTCGCGATTAGGCACATTAAAATAAAATGAGATTTCGGTCATAGGCCTAGCTTATGAGGATAGGGGCAAAGCATGCTGTGCCCTATGTGCATTGAATTCAGCCAATATCATACAGAGTGAATCGCGCGCGGGGAGTGAAACCCAGCAGATTTCAGCCTTAAAAACAAAAATAGCGGGGTTTACCCGCCATAAAATAACGATATCACCTTAGTAAAAGCAGTATTTACTGCTGGCAATCGCTTTAGCTCATACACATAGAGGCACGGCAAGCCGTGCCTCTACTATTGGTATCAATCTGGCACGGCATGCCGTGCCCCTACTTATTTTTTCTTAGCTGCGGCACGTTGAGTTAAGAATTCTACCAACAATGGCACTGGGCGGCCTGTTGCACCTTTAGCTGCGCCAGATTTATGCGCAACGCCCGCGATATCCAAGTGAGCCCAAGTGTATTCTTTGGTAAAGCGGCTTAAGAAAGCAGCGGCAGTGATAGAGCCAGCTGGGCGGCCACCAATATTAGCCATATCCGCAAAATTGGATTTAAGCTGTTCTTGGTAATCATCCCACAATGGCATGCGCCATGCTTTATCACCGGTTTCACGCGATGCTTTGAGCAAATCATCCGCCAGCTGATCGTCATTAGAGAACAAGCCGCTTGCAACATGGCCCAGGCCAATAATGATTGCGCCCGTTAAGGTGGCAATATCAATCACTAGCTCAGGCTCGTAACGCGCCACATAAGTCAGCGCATCGCATAGAATCAAACGCCCTTCAGCATCGGTATTCAAAATCTCAATCGTTTGGCCGCTCATCGAGGTCACGATATCGCCTGGCTTTACGGCATTGCTGGATGGCATGTTTTCACATGTTGGGATCACCCCCACCACATTGATCGCCAAGCCTTGCTCAGCAATAGCGCGAATCACGCCCATGACCGTGGCAGCGCCGCACATATCGTATTTCATTTCGTCCATTTCTGGACCAGGTTTCAGCGAAATACCGCCCGAATCAAAGGTGATCCCTTTACCCACCAATACGATAGGTTTGTCTGATTTTTTACCGCCTTGGTACTCAAGGCAAATTAGCTTAGGCGGCTCAATGCTGCCCTGTGCCACCGACAAAAACGAGCCCATGCCCAGCGCTTCCATTTCTGGCTTTTCTAGCACCGTGCATTTCATTTTGTAGCTGGCGGCCAATAAATGCGCAGCATTAGCTAAATAAGTAGGGGTGCAAACATTGCCTGGCAGATTGCCCAAGTCACGGGTTAAGTTCATGCCGTGGCCTAGGGCAACACCCACTTGCAAGCCCTGCTCGGCTTTTTCTACTTCAGCTTTTTTGCTTACGGCAATATTTACAGATACCAGAGCAGCAGGTGCATCTGGTGCTGATTTAAACTGCACAAAGCGATAGCCCTCAAACACCAAGGCCTGAGAAACAATGGCAACTGCATCTTTTAAACCCACCGCTTTAGCAGCAGCAATGGCTAAAAAGATATCGGCAGAAGTGGATTTGCCAGCCAGCAAAGCCTTAGCAGTGGCAAGCGCCGCCTTGCGTAGCGCTTCGGTATCTAGGCTTTTTTCGCTACCCAATTGCACCAGCAAAACCCGACGGCCTGGTAATGGAATATATAAAGTGGAGCCCACGGCCTCACCCAATTCATTGCATGTTTCTGCCAACCAACCATCGTGATCCAAATCTGCAGCAAGTGCGGATAAGTGTGTACCAAATACAGGCAGCACCAGACAATCCGCTGCGGTTTTTTCGGGTACGGATAGATTTATGCTAAATTCCATTATTGCTTCCTATTTCTAAGATGAATCAGAGGTTGAAAAGGACATCAGCGTTTAGCTACTCGTTAAAAAACGGCAATGAACCCGATTACTAACTAAAAGTGCCGCAAAAACCTCGAACTACACAGGGTATACTGCGGTTTTTGTTGGCCTAGGGCTGATCACTACGTTTTTGTATAATGGGCAGTTAACTGCGCATGCTTTAAACAAAACCGAAGTTTACACTTGTAAATAAGGTTTTTTAGGCATTTTGTAATGTGAATCTAGGTTTCGCCACATTTCTGTAAAAAAAGTGGTACAAAAGAGCGTTTGTTTGCTCAATTATTTCCTAGCTGTTGGACAAATCCAAAGCTCCCCAAAAGTCAAAAACGCCCATGTTGTTTCGTAAAAGCCTAATTCAAGAAATGTCCTGGGTTGCCCTTGGAACATTCTTTGTGCTGCTCATGTTAATCATGACCACGCAAATTGTACGCCTGCTCGGCCAAGCCGCCATTGGTGCTCTCGCTAGTTCTGCGGTTTGGGCCATGATGGGCTTTGCCGCCGTGCGTTACTTACCCATCCTGCTGTCGTTGATGTTGTTTTTCTCGATTCTGGCCGTGTTGACTAGAATGTGGAAAGACCACGAGATGGTGATCTGGTTTGTCAGTGGCCGCTCCATTGTTAACTTTATCCGCCCAGTGCTCGAGTTTACCCTGCCCGTAGTAGTGCTGATTGGCTTGCTATCGATGGTGTTATCACCTTGGGCCTTAGAAAAAGGCCAAGAGTACAAAGAAAAATCGTTATCACGCCAAGAAGTCACCCAAGTATCCCCTGGCGTATTTCGTGAATCCCCTGCAGCCGATCGGGTTTATTTTGTAGAAAACTTTACCGGTGGCAATGGCAATAATGTGTTTGTGCAGCTGCGCCGTGATGACAAACTCACCGTGATTTTGGCGGAAAAAGGCGGCCTTTACCTAGATAACGATGGCTCACGCTGGCTATGGCTATCTAAAGGCCGCTCTTATGAAGGCCTGCCCGGCACGGCATCGTATGAAACGCTAGAGTTTGCCTCTGCCAGATTACGTATCGAAGCGGGCGAAGCCCCCCGCTCTAGCCCCACCACTCAAGCCACCAGCACCATCGCCCTTTGGAATAGCAGCTTGCCCGAGCACAAGGCCGAGCTAGCTTGGCGTTTAGCGATTCCCATTTCGGCACTGATATTAAGTTTGGCCGCTATTCCAATGGCGTTTTTTAATCCTCGTGGAGGACGCGCGGCTAATTTATTAGTCGCAGTATTTGCCTATTTCTTTTATTACAACTGTATCAATATTGCCCAAGCATGGATAGCAGACGGCAAGATCTCATCCATGCTAGGGATTTGGCCCCTGCATGGGCTGGCGGCATTGATTACCTTTGGTTTATTTATATGGCGCAGCAAGCTGAGGGGAAATTAATATGAGCCAATTGTCTCGTTATCTAATGCGCGAATTATCCTTATTTATATTATTCGCGCTGATTGGCTTATTAGGCCTCTATACCTTTTTTGATTTAATCGCCGAATTAGGTGATTTAGGCGTAGGCGGCTATGGGCTAAAAGACGCGCTGATTTATGTTGCCCTGCGCTCTCCAGCTAATGCTTACGAGCTACTGCCGATTGCGGTACTGATTGGCGGCATTTTTGGTCTATCACATTTATCGGGTTCATCCGAGCTCACCGTAATGCGCGCTTCTGGCGTATCACTACGGCGCTTATTACTTTGGCTGTGCTTAATTGGCACCTTTTATGCCACGCTGACTCTGCTTTTAGGTGAGTACATTTCTCCTGCGGGTAATCGCATGGCCAATCAACATCGGCTAGCCGCCACGCAATCGATGTTAGTGGGTGATTTTAGATCCGGGGTATGGATTAAAGACGGCAAGCAAATCGTAAATATCGCCGAAATGCTGCCTGATCTAACCGTAGTGCACGCGCGGATTTACGAATTTGGCCAAACACTCACGCTAGAAAAAATCATTGAAGGCCATAATGGCCGCTTTCAAAGCAAGGGTAATTGGACACTACAAAAAGCCACCATTACGCAGTTTTTACCCGAACACGCAGGCGTTGTACTCAGTAAACCCACAACATTTAATTGGCAAACGTCGATATCGCCCGCCATGCTAGCCGTGCTGTTGGTAGAGCCCGCGCAAATGTCAGCCACCTCTTTAATGAGCTATGTGGAACACTTAAAACGCAATAAGCAAAAAACATCGCGCTATGAATTAGCGCTGTGGGGCAAACTGTTTTACCCCCTTGCCTGTTTATCTATGGTGCTGATTGCCCTACCCTTTGCCCAAAGCCAAAGGCGCAGTGGTAATGCAGGGGTACGGATTTTTATTGGTATTGCCTGTGGTTTGGTATTTCACTTTTTAAACCAAATTGTGGTTTATCTGGGCGATTTATATAGCTGGCCACCACCGATAGTGGTATCGATTCCCACCCTACTGTTTTTATCCGCTGCGGCATTGATGTTATGGCGGCAAGAGCGGCGTTAAGATCATGACGATGAGAAACGCACTTAGCTGATATGACGCAGTAAATTTTTGCTCATTCAGTAAAGACATCGCAAAAAGACCGCAGCAAAAATAAAGTGCCGAAAGCACTAAAAAAAGAACAACTGCGTAACATCACTTCACTATCATCGACGCGTGGGCATCAGCCCACCCTAGCTATCCCATAGGAGCTTTCCATGTACGTTTTACTCACTGGTGGCGCGGGTTATATTGGCTCGCACACTTATATTGAATTGCTAGCAGCGGGCTTTAAACCGGTTATTTTTGATAATTTATACAATGCTCATCCAGAAGTATTAAACCGGATTGCCACCATTACCGGCCAAACTGCCGAGTTTGTAGAAGGCGATGTGCGCGATGCAGCCGCTTTAAAAGCGCTATTTCAACGCTATGACTTTAACGCCGTGATTCACTTTGCCGGTTTAAAAGCCGTGGGCGAATCGGTTGAAAAACCGCTTATGTATTACGATAACAATGTGGTGGGCACCCAGCGCCTACTCGAAGCCATGGTTGAAGCAGGGGTTAAAAACCTCGTCTTCTCCAGCAGCGCCACCGTATATGGCGACCCGCACGCCGTACCCATCACCGAAGATTTCCCACTATCGGCCACCAATCCTTATGGCCGCTCTAAGCTCATGGTGGAAGATATTGTGCGTGATATTTTCAAATCCGATACCAGCTGGAACTTTGCCCTACTGCGTTATTTCAACCCCGTTGGCGCGCATCACTCTGGCCTGATTGGTGAAGACCCGCAGGGCATCCCAAACAACCTAATGCCGTTTGTGGCCCAAGTAGCCGTAGGTAAACGTGAAAAACTATCGGTATTTGGCAACGATTACCCCACACCAGACGGCACCGGTGTGCGAGATTACATCCACGTCGTTGATCTAGCCCGCGGCCATGTAAAAGCCTTGCAAAAACTAGCCACAAATCCTGGCCTAGTGACCGTTAACCTAGGCACAGGCCAAGGTTATTCAGTGCTAGATATGGTAAAAGCCTTTGAAAAAGCCTCTGGCAATACCGTGCCTTACCAAATTGTGCCACGCCGCGCTGGCGACATCGCCGCCTGCTACGCCAACCCAGCCTCTGCGCTGGCTGTATTAGGCTGGCAAGCCGAAAAAACCTTGGATGATATGTGCCAAGACAGCTGGAAATGGCAAAGCCAAAATCCGAATGGCTTTAACTAAAGCCATATCAATAAAAAAAGGCGCATCTTTGGATGCGCCTTTTTTTATGGCCCTAAGCATACCTTAAAGCCCACACACTTTAGCTTTGCCACACACTACATTCGCCATACTTAAGCATTGTGTAATAATATAGATGAGTTACATTAAGCGATCACCTAGTTTCAGCTTAAATATTATTTACAACACCATCTAAACGCTTATCCAAATAATAGACCTATGAATTTAAATGACCCCGCAGTCTTACAGCGCACTACTGCCCTTAGCTACCGCAATGCGCATAGCGGGCAAGTGATTGGCATCATTGCTGCTAGCATTTTATTTTTTGCCCATCGTAGCGATCATTCAATTTATATTCTAACGGCGTGGTGGCTTACCACCTGTGCTTTAGCGCTATTTCGCCTGTCTGTTTTTAATCAGTATGCAAAAAATGCTGCCCAACATCATTTTAGTTATTGGCGGCGAGTTCATTTAATCGGGGTATGCCTTACTGGCTTGCTGTGGTGTGCGGGCGGTACTTACTTTATGCTCAGCAGCACCATTTTGCTCAAGATGTTTACTGCTTTTGTTTTCTCTGGATTAGTTGTTGGCTCTTTACCTATTTTAGGGCCGATGCTTCCTGCAATGCGCGCTTATGCATTCTTAATGGTGTTGCCCATTTTAATTAATGCCTGCACCCAGCCAACACAAATGGACATGCTCTTAGGTGGGATGAATCTATTTTTCTTTTTTACACTCATGAAAAGTGCACGCTCTTATCACGATACCATTGTAGAAAGCTTAATTCTAGAACTTGGCCAAACTCGCCTTGCTGAAGACTTAGCCAAAATGCGCAATCAAGCCGAAATGGCAACGCGATCAAAAAGCGAATTTATTGCCAATGTTAGCCATGAAATTAGAACCCCAATGAATGGCATATTAGGCATGGCGCATTTATTAGCGCAAAGCCCTTTATCAAGCAAACAAAAAGAAACAGTTGATGTAATTTGCTCCTCGGCCGATTTATTATTGGCATTGGTGAATGATGTACTTGATCTATCTAAAATAGAAGCTGAATGCCTAGAAATATCTGCTCAGCCTATCCATTTAGCCAGTTTAATTAATGAAATGCACAATATGTTTAAGCAATCAGCCCAAAGCAAAGGCTTGAATATCGTTTTGCAGCACAAAGGCAATATTGATATTACCCTGCTTGGCGATGGCCTACGCTTACGGCAAGTATTGGTTAATTTATTAGGCAATGCGGTTAAATTTACCCAGCAAGGGCTAATCAGCTTACATATTAATGTCAAAGAAATAGCCACAGACTATCAAATTGATATTGCGGTTATTGATAGTGGGATTGGTATTTCGGCAGAGCGCCTACCTTATATATTTGATGCTTTTGTACAAGCAGATGGATCCTCTACCCGAGAATACACCGGCACGGGTTTGGGCCTGACCATTGCACGGCGTTTAGTGCGCGCCATGGGAGGGGATTTAATTGCCACCTCTAAACTGGCCAGTGGCTCGCAATTTCAATTTTCCTTGCGCTGCCCTAAAGCAGATCTACCAATTATTGAGACAATAACAGCAGTAGAGCCACTACCGCCGCGTAAATTACGGGTGCTATTGGCCGAAGATAATCCTACCAATCGCTTGGTGGCAACGCGTTTATTAGAAAACGAAGGACATACCGTATTTAGCGCAGAAAATGGCCAGCTTGCCTTAGATTTTCTGAGCAATGAAAAAGTAGATTTAATTTTAATGGATATGCAAATGCCGGAAATGGATGGCCTAGAAGCCACACGCCAGATTCGCGCCCACGCCAATCCATCGATTAATCAACTGCCCATTATGGCGCTGACCGCCAATGCCCTAGAGGAAGACCGTAAATTATGCCTTGAAGCAGGCATGAATATATTTTTAACCAAGCCATTACGCCCTGCTTTATTAAAACAGGCCATGCTTGAGTTAATGGAAGAGCATGGGTAAAAGTGAGCTGCTAGATCATTACACAATAAAATCTAGATAATCACTCATCCTCGCATTATGACAAAATAGAGTTCCCCAGCTTACTGTACTTACTCGCTATAACTTGCCAGCTGCTGCAAGGTATCAAACATCTGCTGCAATTCTTGCGGGATGGCGTCTGCGCCAGCAATTTCTGCGGCTTCGGCAATTTCTAGTGCCATACCGGGCTTGGAGTGATAACGCAGAGCGCGTTGGATGATTTCTTCGTCGGGGCGAGGGGGCGCGGCGTCCATCGCGGCTTGGTGCCAATGATTAAGCGGGCCTCGGGGCTTGGCAGCATTGCGGTAAGTATCGGCAAAGCCGTTATCCCAGAGATAATGCTCGATATCGCGGCAACTAATGGCGGTGATATGCAGAGCATCGGGCCTATCGTTAAGCAGGCTGCGGGCCTTGGCAATATAGCGCTGGCCGGCCTCATCGCCATCGGCAATCAGGTGCCAGACTATGCCTAAGCGATCGGCAAATTTAATCAGCGGCGTGAGCCCTGCTTGGGCAAATTCTACGCAGCGTATGCCCTCCATAGGGAAATTCACGCCGTAAATCCGCGCTAGCTCTGGCATCAGCCAAAATTCCGTCTCGCCTTCAACCAACAACCAAACCCGAGCAAACATGCTGCTGGCGCGATTTGCCCGCACATGAAACGCCACTTTTCTGGCATCACTGGCCGACAAAGCCTGCTCCCCCACCTGATAAACGTGCACATGCTGACGGCGGCGCACCAAACGGCGCAAGGCTTGGTGGGGAAAACTTGCCAGCAAATCGCCATGATTGGTAGTGATCAGTTTTTGCAGCGGCAGCTGCTCAATCAAGCCCCACATCATGGCCAGCTGGATGGGGTGTAAGTGGGTTTCTGGGTCTTCCATCAATAAAATGGGGTGCGCCCCCTGCTGCAGGGGCAAATCGCCACGGGCATTAATTAAAGCGCCCAGTAGCATCAACAGCGCCACCCGCCGTTGGCTAGAGCCTGCCCTGCCGGCAATTTCTAATAGACTATCGTCATCGCGTAAATTAAGCGGCGTGCTGGCAATTTGTTTAGCAAGCCGTTGCAAAGGGACGGGAGCTTGCAGCAGCTCGGCGTGTTCAGAAAGAAAAGCTTCAACCGCATCTAGGCCCTGAGTCAGCTCCTGTGGGTGCAACTGATGGGGCAAAGTCAGGATGCGCTCAAACACGGCCCGCACTGCGGCCGATGCTGGCTGAGGCGGATCATCACTGCGATTTTTTTGCGCAAGGCGCGGGTGCTCCAACCAATCGGTGAGCTGCATATCGCGAAAGCGCAGCACCGGATGGTGGCGAATCAATAACACTGCCAGAGCATCACTATCGGCATGCGGCCTTTCTGCGCCTTCCTTATCTACAAAGCTGCGGTGGCTGCGTACCTCGCCGTGGCCATAGCGCTCTGCGGAAAAACGCAGCGCCAGCCAAGTACAGCCCGCCTCATCCTGCCAGCTTAAATCTGTCAATACTGGGGATGGCAAAGCAGCAAGACCATCCCCACAAAAAAACAGCGTGATATTTAAGCGCCGTGCAATCGTCGCCCGGGTATTGGCCACGCGGTGAAAGTCTTCATGGGTAAACAAAGCATCTAGCGGCACCGCCTCGCTTAAGCAACGAGTAAGCGCCGTAATCAAACTGGTTTTCCCCCAGTTATTCTCACCAAACAGCGCAGTGCGCTCTCGCTCTAGGCTCAGATCAATCTGGCTAATACCGCGAAAATTAGTGATTTGTAAGCGCAAGAGATGCATGGTGGCTTCCGGTGGCAGGCTTGGTGAAAGCCTACACAACATCAGTCTGACTAGCCAAACAAAAACACATGCAATACTCGGCCAGGCATCAAAACCGCAGCCAAACCGGCTCCTAGCGATCCATAAAAAGCGCCAGCGGCAAAATCTTTATGCCTATTAATATGCCCCTGCCGAATAGAATAAACCGATACCAACACACAAATAATCACCCAAATCGATAGCAAATGAATCGGGCCATAACCCATGTACCAATTGATATATCCTTTTATCCAGAATGAGGAAATCGCCACAATGAGCATGGCCAGCATCCAAGATCTACCCAGCGCCTTATGTAAAGACGTGCCCTTAGGCCGAGCCAACTGCATTGCGCCAATAATTAACACCCAGAATGCTGAGAATAAATGAATGGTGATTTGCATTGTTTTACCAGAGTGATGTGATGCAAAGAACCCAAATCTTGAACCACAGAGAACACGTAGTGTCACGGAGAAAAACATTGAATAGAAGGCGGACTCCTTACTCAATCACCATCGCCGCCAAAGGCACTCGCAGCTGCATCAATACTCGCAGCAGGGTGCGGAACATAAAGCCGTTAAAAAATCCATAAATCAGCGCCACACTCACCGCAAAAGCCGTGTGTGTTGCAAGCTCAGGGTGCATGGCCATCATGGCTTCGGCGATATATTTGCTTAAGAAAATACCCATCATCAGCGCCAAAGGCATCCCGCTGCCCTTCAGGCTTACGGTGTAATCACTGGCATTAAAACGTGCCAAATCAGGCTTACCTATCATCCATACCATTGCGATGGCAATCAGCATGCCTGAGAGCCAAAAAATCAAAACAATAGGCTGATTAAAATGATTTACCATGCCGCTAATTGAAAGACCCAGCATCAATAAAGGAAACAAAACCACCTTGCCTAGCGGTAAAACCTGATCTTTTAAGCCACGCACTCCCATCAGGATTAATACGGAGAATACGATCCAAACCCAAGTCGGTGTGTGTGCAAGTAGCTGATTCATTTTGCTGATTCCTGTCTTAAAAATTAATGACATAAGGATATCAACATGGATCAAACCTTACATACCAATGCGATAAAGTGTTGTTGTATGGGATAAAACGCCATAGATAAGGATGGGATAAGGCTCTCCCGTAGACTACGCAAGGAGCAAGAGCCTAGATACACACTGTTAATAAGCCATCGCCCGTCAAGTGCTTAGCTGCGATGCGGTACAATCCGAGCTTCATTTTTTAACATGCGCCGCTATGTCGCTCGATTCCAGCCTTAAATCCAATATTTTTGCCCTGTATCTAGTGCAGGGGCTAAATTATCTGGTGTCATTTGTCACCTTTCCCTTTCTGCTAGTACAGCTCGGCACGGAAGGCTTTGGAGTGATGAACTTTGCCTTTGCCTCGATTCAGTACGGCGTTTTACTGACTGATTTTGGCTTTAATCTTTCGGCCGTGCGCGATGTAGCGCAGGCAAAAGATGATCCAGCAAAAGCTGCGCGTATTTTCTGGCGGGTTACTTGGGCCAAAACACTGCTGATGATTGCATCCAGCCTACTACTTTTAGTGCTGACCTTTACCTTGGGCAGTTGGGAAGCGCATTCCAGTATTTTTCTCTGGAGCCAGCTTTATATTGTTAGCTCGGTGCTGTTCCCTATCTGGTATTTCCAAGGCTTTGAAAAACTGCAGCTAGCCGCAGGGCTGATGGTATTAGCCAGAGCCGCTACACTGGGCTTTTTACTGATGTGGGTTAGCGGCCCACAAGACGTGGCGCTGGCAGTTATTTTGCAAGCCACACCGCAAATTTTGGCGGGGCTACTGTGGTGGTTTACTGGCCTTGGCGTAGCAAAACCGCAGTGGGTGCGGGTGCAATGGCACGAGCTAAAAGACGCATTACGCGCCAGTTGGCCGTTTTTTCTATCCGCGATTTCTACTAGCCTTTACACCACCTCTACCACCGTTTTGCTGGGGATGTTTTCGGCGCCCTTACAGGTTGGCTTGTTTACTGCCGCCAATAAGCTGGTTTATATCGCCCAAGGCTTAATTGGCCCGTTGGTTCAAGCCACCTATCCGCGCATTGCCAGCTTAGCCATCAGTGATAAACCCGCCGCCTTGCAACTGATTAAAAAAGCCTTCCGCATACAGGGTGTGGTGGGGCTAGCGATGACGCTGGGGCTGGCGCTGTTTTTGCCGCTGTTTACGCCGCTAGTTGTACATATCTTTGGTGCTGATTTCGGTTTATCGCGGGCGTTTCTGGCGCTAAGTAACTCACAAGACGTGATGATCTGGCTCTCGCCGGTGATTTTGCTTGGCGCAGTCTCGCTGGTATATGGTCAGCAAACTCTACTGGTATTCGGCTTTGAGCGCTATTTCAGCCGCGTACTGGTGGTAGCGGGCTTACTGAATGTGGCTTTAATGTGCTGGTGGGTGCCAGGATCACCCCAAGCAGCACTGCGTGCGGCGCAAAGTGTACTGACGGTGGAAGGCTTTATTGTTTTGGCATTTTGGTGGCGGGCAAGAAAAATTTATAAAGAGATTAAACCGCTATGAACATCGCACCCAAAGTTAGCTTTGTGCTGCCCTGCTATAACTCTGCAGCGTATTTACAAGCCACACTGGATTCAATCAGCCAGCAGAGTTTTAAAGATTTTGAATGTATTGCCGTAGACGATGGCTCTAGCGACAGCACTTTGGCGCTCTTACAGCAGCACGCCCAGCAAGACCCGCGTTTTGTAATTATCACGCGGGAAAATCGCGGCCTGATTGCCACACTAAACGAGGCCATTAGCTTAGCCAAAGGCGAGTGGATTGCCCGCATGGATGCGGATGATATTTGCCACCCACAGCGTATAGAGAAACAACTCCAACGCTTGCAAGCCACCGGCAGCGACGTGTGTGGCAGCTGGATTCGTTTTTTTGGCGACAAAAGCGGCGAGTGGATGACACCCAGCACAGATGGCGCAATCAAGGCCATGCTGCTGTTTAACTCCGCCTTTGCCCACCCCAGCGTGATGGCCCGAACTGCGCTACTCAAAACGCATCCTTACCCGCCCCACGCCGTGCATGCCGAAGACTACGCGCTGTGGTGCACGCTTGCCGAAGTGGGCGCACGCTTTACCGCCGTGCCAGAAGTACTCCTGGATTATCGCTGCCATGCAGGGCAAATTACCCAAAGTAAAAAAGACCAGCTGCGTGCCACCGCGCAAATCATCCGTAGCAAATACGCCCGCTTTGCCCTACCCGCCGCCATGCAAAAAAATGCGGCCCGCTTTGTAGAGCTAGCGGAACCGGCAAGGCCGCTTTCCCGTGCAGAATTTGACTGGATGTGTGATTTTTATCTGGAGCTAGCCAGCACTTGGCCAGCCAGCCGCGATATCTTGGGCGAAGTCTGGGTAGATAGCTTGCAGCGCAGCTCAGGCAGCAATCTGCTGCTACTGCCTAAAATCCACTCCTTGAGTAAGGCGCTGCCAGTGCCTGCCAGTGAGCAGCCTAAACTAAAGCGCCAGCTGCTGCGCTGCTTGATTGGCGATAACGTTTGGCAGCTGATTAAAAAAATAAAAACCAACGTTCTGTAGACACAGAGACCAGTAAGAACACAGTTCCCACAAAGAAAACCATACCTGATTATGTCTCTTGCTCAATGAACTCTTTGTAGATAAATTTCTTGAGTGCTGGGCTTGGTTTTTGAATGCGTAGGGCGGGTGAAACCCGCGAACCATATTGAATAAATACGCGGGTTTCACCCGCCCTACGATATTTATAATGAGATTGAGCAAGAGACATAATCAGGAAACCATAAGCATGTTTTATTGTTTTCTCCCTATCCTGCTTTTTAAAAGGCTCTAATGATCTAATGAAAATTGTATTTCTAGTCAGAGACCTAGGCCTTGGCGGGGTAGAGCGCTGTGTGGCGCTGGTGTCGGAAGGGCTGATTGCCCGAGGTATGGATGTCAGCATTGTGATGCTGGGGGGGAGCCGTAATCTGTGGGCTGCCCGCACTGGCACGGCTAAAATCATTGATTTATCCGGCGTGTGGCAGGGCAAAAAACCGTGGACTTGGCTGGCTGGCTGGCTGGCCACTAGGCAAATTATGAAAGGCGCTGATCTCGTCATCCCCGCTACTTTTTTAATGCCGCTGTATATGGCTTATGCCGCAACACGCGGCTTAAACAATACCCGCATTATTGCGTGGGTGCATGGGCCGCTGTTTGAGCTAGACCAATTTGCCACCATGAACCCCATCCACCGCAGTGCCTGCCAGTTTATTTACCGGCGGCTTAAAGAGTTAGTCTTTGTTTCTGAGCACGCGAGAGATTCTTTAGCGCGCTGGCTGCAGCAGCCCATTACAGAGGGCTGGCGCGTTTTACCTAATTTTGTGGATGAAGGGATTGTGGATTTGGCATCTGTGGTGCATCCGCGTGGGCAAGATAAAACGCTTTGTCCACCCTACGAAAACCACGGATCGTTATCCACCCAACCATTGCAGCTCCTCTTCGTAGGGCGCATCGCCAGCGAGAAGCAACCGCATTTATGGCTAGATACTTTAGCCAGCCTGAATCAGCGGAATGTAGCGGCCCAGCTAACCATTGTTGGGGATGGCCCGATGCAAGAATGGCTACAGAGCGAAGCAAACCAGCGCGGCCTTGCCAGCAAGGTTCGTTTTGCCGGTCATCAAAGCAATGTGAGCGGCTACTTGGCGGCTGCCGATGTACTGCTGCTCACCTCCAGCTTTGAAGGCTGCCCGCTGGTGGTGCTAGAAGCCATGCCCTTGGGTGTGGTAGTGGCATCGACCAATGCTGGCGGGGTGTACGAGCTATTTGGCCAGCGCCGCGCCGAGTTTGTAACTGACACCGCCAGCGGTGAAGCACTGGCCACGCTGATCATTAGCCAGCAACGCCCAGAATTATCCACATGGCTAAAACAGCGCGCAAAACACTACTCCGCCAGCCATATACTGCAACAATGGATGGATCTGTGTGAGCAAAGCACGATCACACCAAAACCCAAACCTTGAACCACGGAGGAAAAGGAGAAAACGGAGGAGCACGGAGAAAAAATCACTGCGCAAAGCCGCTCCATGCTCAGTGGTTTACTCACAAAATAGATTTCTCCGTGTCACTCTGTGCCCTCCTTTTCCTCCGTGGTTCAGGAAGTGGGTTTGCTCTACATCATTTAAATTAACTGCTACTAAGAGATTTATATGCTCAGCTACCGCCACGCTTTTCATGCCGGCAATCATGCCGATGTGCTTAAGCACTATATCCAAACGCAAATTTTGTCTTACTTTAATCAGAAAGATAAATCCTACTGGTATATCGACACGCATTCCGGCGCGGGGGTTTACTCGCTGCGTGAGGGCTACGCCACTAAAAATGCCGAGTTTGAAAGCGGCATTGCTAGGCTGTGGAATCGTGACGATCTGCCTGAATCCATCGCCGAATATGTAGATGTAGTGCGAGCACTTAATCCCGATGGCAAGCTCACGCTTTATCCTGGCTCACCCTATGTGGCCGATCAAATCCTGCGCCCTACCGACAGATTGCGTTTATTTGAGCTGCACAGCTCAGATAGCAAACTATTGCAGGCTAACTTTGCCGAATCAGGCCGCCGCGTGGCAGTGATTGCTGGGGATGGTTTTGCAGGGATTAAAGCCGTGTTACCACCACCACCCCGCCGTGGTGTCACGCTGATTGATCCGCCTTATGAAGACAAAAATGATTACGACTACGTGATTGATATGCTGCACGAGGCGCTCGGCCGCTTTGCCACCGGCACTTACGCCATTTGGTATCCACAATTGCAACGTGCAGAAGCTAAGCTCTTGCCCGAAGAGCTAAAAAAACTGGGAGTAAATAGCTGGCTGCACGTGGCGCTATCGGTGCAAAGCCCTTCTGCGGATGGCTTTGGCATGCACGGCAGCGGCATGTTTATCCTTAACCCACCGTGGACTTTGGCCCAAACCCTAAGAGAAACCATGCCCTATCTAGTAAAAGTATTAGGGCAAGACAAGGGCGCTAAATATATTCTGGAAGAGAAAACGGCTTAAGGGTGGCTTGGGTAGCTTTAGGCCTATCTCCATCATAATAATTCGTGGGCTGGGTGCAACCCCCATCCTATCAACTTAAGCAATATGCCATTCGTAGGGCGGGTGAAACCCGCAAGTGATGTTGAATAAATACGCGGGTTTCACCCGCCCTACGATGCTTCAATGCGTGCAATAGATAGATCTACGTTGATCGCTTAAGGCTTAACGATCAACAGTGCTCTTAAGTTGATAGGATTGGGTGCAACCCGCCCTACGAGCCATGGATGCCATGCAATCATTTGCCGCATATCAACTAAAATCTAACCCTACCCGATGCCAAAAATCAGCACTCTTGCCAATCTAGGCCCCAAATCTGAAGCCATGCTGGCAGCAGCGGGGATCACTTCTGTTCAAGAGATGCTAGATTTAGGTGCAATCAAAATATTTCTACAGATTAAAAAAACAACGCCTTAAGCTGCTTTACTCACTAGAAGACGCTGTTGCCTAAGGGTATAAAACCAGCCTGCTGCTTGTTATAGAGAGCCAGCAGCAGCTGAATATACAAGATCACAAATAATAATAATTCTCATTTGTTTTATATCCAGAACAAAGCCATATATACTCAAACCAGCAACACTTACCACGCAGAGCACCATGGCCATTTGCATAACAGACCTAGAGCCCCTTCGCGATTACCTTTACCGCTTTGCACTATTTCAGCTGCAACACAGCAGCAGCGCCGAGGATGTCGTGCAGGAAACGCTGCTGGCAGCACTAGAAAAACCCGATTCATTTTCTGGCCAATCGTCTTTAAAAACCTGGCTAACCGGCATCTTAAAATTCAAGATTATTGATACTCAACGCCGAATTTACCGCGACCCTCTGCTAATCGCAGCGGTGGATGGTGAGGATGATAATAGCGATTTTGATGTGTTATTTAATAAAACCGGCCACTGGGGCAGCGACGCGCCACGGCGCTGGGAAAAGCCCGAAGCCAGCTTAGAAGACAAGCAATTTTGGGCCACCTACAGCCGCTGCAGCCAGTTGATGCCCCGCCGTACTGCTATGGTATTTGCCATGCGTGAAGAGTTGGGTTTAGAAATTGAACACATTTGTCAGCAGCTAGAGATTACCGCGACTAATTGTTCTGCCATGCTTTATCGTGCCCGCATGAGCTTACGTCTTTGCTTAGAAAAAAACTGGTTTGGAAACACACCATGATGAATTGCCGCCAAGCATCCATTTTATTATCCGCCCAGCAAGATGGCCCACTCACCTTGAGCCAACGCAGCCGCTTGCGCCTGCATTTAATGCTTTGCAATAACTGCCGAAATTTCAATCGCCAACTACACTTTATGCGTGAAGCGGCCAGAGCCCCAGCGCATTGGGAGTAAATCCGCCTCATAAAAATATTTTTTGTCATAAGTTACGCGTCTGAACGACTGAGTATGCAGGTGCTCAAACAGCCCTCTCATAAATCACTTGGAGCTATACCGATGAAAACTTCCCTGATGCTATCTTCCGCCCTTGCCGCCGTGATTGGCTGCGCCGCCATCAATACCGCTAGCGCTTCGCCCAGTGCCGAAGAAATGAAGAAAATGGAAAAATGCTACGGCGTCGCCAAAGCGGGCCAAAACGATTGCGCTGGCAATAGCCATGCTTGTGCCGGCATGAGCACAAAAGACATGGATAAGAGCGAATGGAAAGCCGTTAAAAAAGGCACTTGTGAAAAAATGCAAGGCTCCTTGATGGCACCTAAGGCTTAAGGAATCAGCATCATGACCACGCTTCCCATCCAAGCTGGCCTTGGGCTTCGGTCCCCACACTTAGCCGAAGTTCTTGCCACTCGCCCCAAGGTGGCTTGGTGGGAAGTCCATAGCGAAAACTATTTTGGCGGCGGTGCAGCCCCTGCCACTTTAGAAAAAATTCGCCAAGATTATCCCATCAGCCTACATGGCGTAGGGCTTGGGCTGGGCAATGCCGAGCCCCCCGATGAGCGCCATTTACAGCAACTAGCAGAGCTTGCCGAGCGCATTGCTCCCGCCGCTATTTCAGAGCATTTAGCATGGAATCGCTTTGGTGATGTTTGGTTTAATGATCTCTTACCCGTGCCGCGCTATGCCGGTGTGATCGACACCCTCTGCAGCCATATCGATCAGGTACAAAGCCGCTTAAAGCGCATTATCTTGCTAGAAAATGTCTCCAGCTATATCGCCTTTAGCGATGAAATGCTCAGCGAGGCCGAGCTATTAGCCGAGCTAGTAGCGCGCACTGGCTGCGGCCTATTGCTAGACGTGAATAATATGCACGTCAATCAGCTTAACCATGGCATTGATGCTAGAGCCGAGCTGGCACGCTTGCCGCTACACCGCGTTGCCGAAATCCACGTGGCGGGCTTTGAATACTGCGATGGCCTAGTGATTGATACCCATGGTGCGCCGGTTTGCAATGCGGTTTGGAAACTACTGGAAGACGCGCTTAAACTAACCGGCCCCAAACCCGTACTGCTTGAACGCGATACCAATCTGCCATCGCTGGCGGGCTTGCTTGATGAATACGGCGTGTTGCAAGGCCAAATCGCCAAACAATCGCTAGAGGCATTAGTATGAACTACGCTAATGCATTAAAAAATTTCAGCCAAATCTTTAAACAGCCTCATTATCTACCCAGCATTATTACGGTCCAAAGCCAGCCCTATTTAGATGTTTATCGCAATAATGTATTAGCTAATCGTAGTGCTAATTTAGCCAGCAGCTATCCTACTATCGTGCAATTAGTAGGCGGTGAATTCTTTACAGCCTTGGCGAGCGAATATATCGCCGAAACGTCGGCAACATCAGGCAATTTGCATGACGATGGCGTTGATTTTCCGGCTTTTTTAAGCGTTTTCCCCCACGTGGCCGATCTGCCCTATTTAAGCGATGTGGCCAGATTAGATTGGGCAATTCACCAAGCGCATTACAGCATTGATCTGGCCCCAATCGATATCAGCCAATTGCAATCCTATACACCTGAGCAATTTGGGCAATTAAAACTGCTATTGCATCCAGCCTGTGCCGTCATTCGATCCGCATCATGGCCGATTTACCAAATTTTAATGATGCACCACGGCGAAAGCCCCGCAGACCTGCAATCAGGTGGTGAGCAAGCTTGGGTATGGCGGGATCATTGGCAAACTATATCAAGCAGCGATGCGCTATTTTTAGAGCACTTATTGGCGGGCGATTGTATCGAAACGGCGATGCTGGCTAGCCATGATGACAGCAGTCCCATCTTGGCCCAGTTATTTAACCGTGGCTTGGTTTACCAAATACACAGATAAACCTCTTTTATCAAAGGTGATTCAAATGAAAAAACAACTATGCCAGCTCTACGGCAGCTATCGCTGCGCTGAAAAACTATGTCTTGCCCATATCGCACCGCTCTTTAACTTAGGCTTACGCATTTATCTAGCACAGGTGTTTTTTATGTCTGGCCTAACTAAAATCCGTAATTGGGACGGCACTTTATTTTTATTTAATTTTGAATACCAAGTTCCTATTATTCCACCAGAAATAGCCGCAATCATGGGTACGGGTGGTGAGCTATTGCTGCCGCTGTTATTAATTAGCGGCACGCTAGGGCGATTTGCTGCAGCAGGGCTATTTATACTTAATGCCGTTGCAGTCATTTCATATCCTGCCTTACTGCCTATTGCACTTAAAGATCATTATCTATGGGGAGTATTACTCATGGTATTGGCGATATATGGCGCAGGAAAATGGTCGGTAGATGAATACTTAAATCGGCGCTATTGCTTAAATAGCTAAGGGCGCTCTGATTAAATCGTCATCCCCGAATGGCTTAATCGGGGATCCAGCGCAAACATTGGATTCCCACCTACCCAAGAATGACGAAACTGAATAAATCAGTATTTCCCCAAAGCTAAAATAATGCCTCTTTAACTTGTCATTATTTTTTACCAAAAATAACACAGCGCTAGTCTGTTAAAGCTGCTTGTTCAGTGGCTTTGCACTGCATTTTTGTCTAGATTTAAAGCCAAGAGTGGTGAGGACAAAATCATGCAAGCAACACAATGGCACTTACTTGTTATTGCTGCAGTAGGCTTAATCGGCAGCGCGCACAGCTTAGCTACGCCACTAGAGATTCTCGTTGAAAATGCTGCAGAACCTTTCTCCAGAGCCAATGGCACGGGCTACGCCAATGATTTGGTTGTTGCCGCCTTTGCTGCGGTGGGTATCGATGCAAAGCTCAAAGTAGTACCGTACTCCCGCTGCAAAAACATGGTGCTAGATGCCAAAGCCATCGCTTGTTTTAATATGGCTTGGGAGCCTGCGATGGCTGGTAAAATTAAATTTCCTAAGGTGCCACTCTATACCGTTACGCCCATTTATTTTCAAAATAAAACCCACCCGCTAAACGCTAAAAGTGAAGCCGAATTAAGCGTAGGCTTGAAAATTGGCGTAGTAAATGGCTATGAATATCCACCAAGTGCAAGTCAATTACCTAAACGCGGCATTATTTTTGTGCAAGGTAAAAGCGAGCAAATCAATTTAAAACAACTCGCTCATGGCAGCCTTAATGCGGCCTTAGTGATGGCCAACGAAATACAAACTCCGCAGTATTGGGCCGAAAATGCCGGCGTTGCCAGCCAAGTTGAAACCACTTTTTTTAGCAGCAAACAAGATGTATTTATTGGTTTTAGTCTGCATCATCCCAAAGGCTTATGGGCATTAAAGAAATTTGAAGAGGGCTATAAAGCCATTAGTGATAATGAAAAAATAAAACAAATAAAAGCCAAATGGCTGCCTCAAAAATAAGCCGAAACAAACGCGCAGATTTCGGCTTTTAAGGGTTTGATTAACAGCTTGCGCGCAATCGTGAATCAAACGTCAACGGCTATAAGTTAAATCGCCATAATCTCTTCAAGCAAAAGCGCTAGCTGCGCTTTAGTTGCCGCCGATACCGCCGTCATTGGCAAACGTAATTCTTCATGAATTAAACCTTGCATAGCTAAAACCGCTTTAACCGGAGCAGGATTAGGCTCGACAAAAAGTAGCTTAATCAATGGGCGTAATTGTTGGTCAATTTTTCTAGCGGCAGCTAAATTACCAGCTTGAATATGCTGCTGCATTTTTTTAAATAAATCAGGCCGAATATGCGCAGCAGCAGAAATGGCACCATGCCCACCGAGACAGCAACAGCTAAAAATAAGATGATCTTCACCGCTTAAAAATTTTAAGGGAGTTTCATTAATGAGCTGATAAATTTGCTCGATATTGCCACTGGCACTTTCTTTAATCGCCACAAATTGGGGATTAGTGCTCAAAGCTTTAATCGTTTGCGGATCGATATTCACGCCGGTGCGATAGGGAATATTGTAAATCATAATTGGATGCTGGCTAGCGGCAGCAATGGCATTAAAATGCTGCAAAATACCCTGCTGCGATGGCCGCACATAATAGGGCGCAGAAATCAGCAGCGCCGCAATTGGTTTATTATTTACCGCTTGCACCGCTTTCACGACTTCTGCCGTGTTATTGCCGCTAATACCAAATGCAATAGGATAATTTGGGCCCACTGCCGCTATGACGGTATCCAGCAGCTGATGCTGCTCGGCAGTGCTTAATGTGGCTGCTTCACCCGTGGTGGCGCTAATAATCAAGCCATCTACACCCTGCAGCTGCAAATGCTGAGCCAAACGCGCCGCGCTAGCAAAATCCACCTGCCCATCTAAAAAGGGGGTGACCATTGGTACCCAAATGCCTTCAAACTGAACCATGCTTTACTCCTGTTTACGCCAGCCTCAGGGGCCTTGCCAACAGACTTACAGCATTCAAGGAATAGGTGTGATCAAGCCAGATATTCCCGTCAGCTGTCGCGTCTGACGGGAAGGCTGCTCCGTCAGAGGGACCGCGGTTTCTTCGGTTTATTATTGCCAACGGTGCAAGGCGCGTGCGCACTCAACAGCAGGGCTGTTGTTGGATAGCGTACGGGGCTTGGCATCATCATTACATTAGCAATAAGAATGGGGGAAGGCTTAATGTACTTTAATTATTTTAATGCGGCAAGACGATCTTAAGCATGAGCGGCCACATATTGCGCACTAAACCGTGTGCCGCAATCCCACCCTGCCCATCACCTACCGTAACCGCTAAAGCGATTCTGGCCCGTCCTTTACGCTGCAAGGTACGCTTAAAACGCTGTACCGCAGTGGTATCTGGTGGGCAAACGCGGGCAAACAAATCTTGCTGCAAGGGGCTTAAAAAGTCCGTGCTGCCGCTTTGAATCACCACCTCAAATTTTGGCCCCGCTAAATCAGACACCCACAGCCAGCCTGCAATCGTGGCCAGCGTACTGATGCTGCCGCCAAAAGCGCTGTGATGATCATTTTGATTGGGGCCATAAGGGGCGAACAACTGCCAGCATGATTGATCCCCCAGTAACTGGACCTGCATGGCTTTTAAAAGGGGAAAACCCTCATTAAGCCGTGTAGTCCAGTGCTGGGAAAAATCATTCATATCGCTTTAATTTGCCACTTGATACTTAGGCGGTAAGAACAGTGCCGCAATTTGCGGTGCGCGCTTTAGCTTAGATAAAGGCGCATCTGGCATGCTGTCATAGCTTTGTGCGCGAGCACGGCTACTTGGTGCGGCATTAGGGTTGCGAGTTAAAGCGGCAACCGCAGGCGCAACAGGCACTGGCACGCGCTCGCGGCGCGGTGCAGGAGCCACTTCTAATGGCGTAGTGCCAGGAGAAAACCCCGGTACCGGAATCAAAGGTAGATCACGCTTAAGCATTTTTTGAATGCCAAGGTAAGCTTTCTCTTCTTCTGGTGCCACCAAAGAAATCGCGATGCCCGTAGCGCCTGCACGGCCAGTACGGCCAATGCGGTGTACGTAGTCTTCTGGATTTGTTGGCAGCTCAAAGTTAATCACAAAGGGCAGCTCGTTAATATCCAAGCCACGCGCGGCCACATCGGTGGCAACTAATACTTTTAAGCTGCCATCTTTAAATGCCGCCAGCGTTTCTAAGCGGGATTGCTGAGTGCGATCGCCATGAATCGCTTCGGCAGAAAAACCTGCGCGTTTTAGCTCACGGCCTAATTGCTCTGCGCCAATTTTAGTGCGGCAAAATACAATCACTTGGCTCATATTATGCGTGCGGATTAAATGGGCAACGAGGGCTTTTTTACGGCTGTTTTCTACCGGATGCAGCTCTTGCTTCACCGATTCATTGGCAGAATTTTGGCGCGCCACTTCAATCACTTCAGGGTCGTGCATAAAGTCTTCGGCTAGCTTTTTGATCTCTGGGGCAAAAGTTGCAGAGAACAATAACGTTTGCTTGCGCGTTGTGCACAGCTCAAAAATCTTGCGGATATCCAGAATAAAGCCCATATCCAACATGCGATCGGCTTCATCCAGAATCAGGATTTCTACTTGGGATAAATTCACCGATTTTTGCTGAATATGATCCAGCAAGCGCCCTGGCGTGGCGACTAAAATCTCTACGCCTTCACGTAACTTAGGAATCTGCGCCTTGATATCCATGCCGCCAAATACCACATGGCTGCGTATCGACATGTATTTACTGTAAGTGGTAACGCTTTCGGAAACCTGATCGGCCAGCTCACGCGTTGGCGTTAAAATCAATACACGGATCGGGTGGCGGGCAGGAGATGCGCTGGTGCTAGCGTGCTTAGCGATCTTCGTTAAAATCGGCAAGGTGAACGCGGCGGTTTTACCCGTGCCTGTTTGTGCGGCTCCTAGCACGTCGCGCCCAGACAGAATAACAGGGATGGCCTGCGCTTGAATCAGCGTGGGGTGTTCATAACCTTGCTCGGCGACTGCCTTGAGCACTTCCGGAGCCAGCCCGAGCGATGCGAATGTCATGCGTGTTTCTTTCCGAAAATTAAGAACAACGTTCCAATTTACACGAAGCCAGCCTCTCTGCATACCCTAGCTGACAAAGGGCCCGCAGCTAAGCAGGCTGCCAGCCCGCCAATCAGTTAAACTAGCGCCATTTTAAACCTGACGAGATAAAGCCATGTTTGATCACGCTTCTCAATATTTAAGCACCGTGCGCGACTTACATCGCTTTGCGGTCAGCCGTTTCAACGCTGCCGAGCTGTTTTACGGCCACGGCACCGATAATGCTTGGGACGAAGCCGCCTATTTAATCTTATCCACGCTTAAATTGCCACTAGATCGCCTAGAGCCAATGTACGACGCCAAGCTCTTGCCAGAAGAGCTAGCCCAAGTGCTCGATATTCTTAAGCAACGCGTAGAAACCCGCAAACCCGCCGCCTACCTCACTAAAGAAGCGTGGCTGGGCGAATATAAATTTTTTGTAGACGAGCGCACCATCGTGCCGCGCTCATTTATTGCCGAGATTATCCGAGCCGGCGGCTTAACACCGTGGATTGAATACCCAGAGCTAATCCACCGCGCTATGGATCTGTGCACCGGCTCCGGCTGCTTAGCCATCGTGATGGCCGATGCCTTCCCCGATGCCGCTATTGATGCGCTGGATTTATCCCCAGACGCGCTCGATGTGGCAGAAATCAACGTGCTGGAATACAGCCTAGGCGAGCGTATTGATCTGATGGATTCGGATCTCTTTAGCGCGGTAGAAGGCGAGCTATACGATCTGATCATCTCTAATCCACCCTATGTAGACGCGCATTCGGTAGAAGAGCTGCCCCCAGAATACCTGCACGAGCCAGAAATGGCGCTGGGCAGTGGCGAGGACGGCCTAGACATTACCCGCCGCATTCTAGAAGAAGCCACCCGCTTCCTGAATCCGCTTGGCGTATTAGTAGTAGAAATCGGTCACAACCGTGATGAGCTAGAAGCCAGCTACCCAGAGCTGCCCTTTGTATGGCTAGAAACCGAAAGTGGCGATGGCTTTGTATTCTTGCTGACGCGCGAAATGCTGGTTGAAGCTGGGATGTAATGGCTCATTAGGGTGGGTGAAGCCTCAACCCTGTCAACTTAAAGGCTTGTAGAATGTGTAGGGTGGGCGCGTTTTTTGCCCACGCTGTGTGCATCCGCGTGGGCAAGATAAACCACCTTGCCCACCCTACATGGAGTGCCCAAGTTGATAGGATTGAGTGAAGCATATCCACCCTAATTTTTACATCGTTACTACACCAATCGCTGCAATAAATCAGATGGCGCAATATATAAGGTGGTTCTGCCATCTTTAGTAGGCAAGAGCAGTTTATATTCTGCTAATTTATTTAAATAAGTGCGGGCAGAATTATCTGCAATACCATAATCGCTAGCAATTTCTTTGACCGAGAAATAACGCCCTGGTGATTTATTGGCCTTTTTAATCACATCTTTTTGCACAAAATTAAGCAGCGGGCTAAATTTTGATTTCTCTAGCATCGCCACAACTTGATAAAACTCATCGGTTTTTTCTTCTAAATATTTTTTCAGCTCATCAAACGCCTTAATAATAATATCTAGTTGAAAATCAATAAAATAAGTTAAATCATTTTGATCTGTTTCAGTATACAAATAAGCTAGGCCGTATTCCTTAGGGCTGTCTTTTAGTAGTTTACTGATCGAGATATATTTAAATAAATCGTACTCGTTTTTTAGCATAAACCAATAAAATAAAGCCCTAGCAGTTCTGCCATTACCATCTCTAAATGGATGCTCAAAGCCCAGCATAAAATGCAGAATAATTGCTTTAACCACCGGCGCAATAAAATCACGGCCATTAACGCCAGAATGGTCATTATTGGCAAAATCACAGAGCATTTGTAGCCGCTCAGGAATTAAATGGTATTTGGGTGGCTGATGGGCAATGCCACCATTACCGTCTTCCACATAAATATCATCTGCATCCCTAAATTGGCCTGGCACCACATTGTTTTCCGTGGTGCCTAGCGTGGCAATTCTATGAAACTCTAAAATCAAATCAACGGTTAATGATTCTTTGCATGATTTCTCGGCTTTTTTAAGCAAAAAGAAATTATTCAGAATCATTCTTTCATCTTCATTCACTGGTGGCCTTTCTTCCTCCAGCATTTTTTTCGCCACTTCACGCGTCGTTGCCGCGCCTTCTAATTGAGCGCTGCTAATTGCCTCTTCCATAATCAAGGACGACACCAAAAATTTGGCCTGAATCTGCATCGATGCCGCAGCCCCAGCCACAATCCCCACCGTGCCGCCCGCAGTTTTAATCACCTGGTGCAAACGCGCCTCAATGGAATTAGGCGTGCAATAGCTAAAAGACTCGCCCTGCTCGTCTTTTAAATCAATTTCTTTAAGCTGCATAAAGCGTTGAAATTTAATCGCAAACCAAATGTTTTGCGCTTCATCCCTAGGAACCCGCCATTTTAGTTGATTCCAATGCAGATAGCGCCCTTGGCTATCGGTTAAATCATACAGCGGTAAATACTTCTGAATCTGCGGAAAATCCATACTCCCCAGCTCAAATGTAGGCGCTCTCTCTACCTTAGGCTTAGCCACAATCTCAAATCCATAAATTTGCGTTAATAAAAGAGATCATGACAGGCTGAAGGGGGAAGTCAATAGAGCGCGGTGGTCGCGCTCAAACCATTTCTTAATTAGCGGCTTTGTTCTGCAAAACAAACACCGCACCAAAACCCACAAAAAACACGTCATCCCCGAATGTTTTTATCGGGGATCCAGAGGTTTTGAATGCTCTGCATAGGAGGAACAATTTCAGTGCCTACGGCACGTTGATTTTGGTGCGGAATCTTCGCGAAGTCTTTGATTTCTGGCCGTTCAAGCATCTACACAACTACAGGTAACACTTCAGAGCTGCAGCTTCCCCCTTTGTCAAAGGGGGGAAGCAAAAACAACACCTTAAGTGAACGGCATTAGGGATTGAGGGGGATTTGTCTTTGAAATTGGCTTCGTGCCATTATTTATAAGTGCCTTCGGCACGTTGATTTTGGTGCGGGTATCCCCCGCAGGGGACTCACTTTCTTGAACGGCCAAGAAAGTAAGCAAAGAAAGCCGCCCCACGAAGCACGAAAGCCCCTCCCTGCGGATAATCGGCCTGGCAAAAAAGGCTGCGCGCTCGCTGCCTCGCTACCCCTTTTCCGAAACCCCAGGCCGCTTATTCCTCGCTCGGCGTGCTTCAAGGGGAGCATTAAGCCCTGTGCAACGATTCGAGATAAAAGCTAGATTACAGATATTGAAAATTGTTTAATTCGTTGAATTTTCTTTATTGTTTTTGGTTACTTACAACCCCAATTTGCTGAATATTTATAACTACTCATGGCATGGGGCTTAGAAGTCCCCTTGAAGCCGCGATACGAAGAACAAGCGGGCGGGGTTTCTTTGATACCTGTTTGAGCGAGCTTGCCAGCGAGTTCCGCAGCAGCCGCTGTCCGCAGATGAGGGGCCTTCGTGCTTCGTGGGGCGGCCTTCTTTGCGTACTATGATTTCTGGCCGTTCAAGAAAGTGAGGCCCACGCGGGGGCACCCGCACCAAAATCAAGGTGCTGAAAGCACTGAAAATAATTTACTGAATAGAATCAGTAAGAAAAATTGAACCGCTATGCTCAATACCGCTCATCCAGTACAATCTAAAGCAATTAATTCAGAATAATGATTCTCAACTTTCTAGGGTCAATAAAACCAGCTTATGAATAATTTAAGCCTTTATTTAAAGCCAGGAACAAAAATTGGCTCTCGATCACCCACGTATACCATTGAAAAAACCACTCAAGAGCTCATTTATCTTCGCTCTGAGCCTAATGCAAAAAACACCAATGGCACTTTGCGTTTAATTCCAACGATTGTTGTACTTGACTTACTGAAAGCTATTTCAGAAAAAAAGATGACCTCCGATGAAATTAATAGAAAAAGAGACGATAACGAGTCAGAAAAATTATTTCAAAAGTTAAAGCTAGATCACGATCCTTTTATTCTGGGTTATGAATCAACCATTAAGGGCATTTGCGAATACTGCATTAACAATCCACTTAGCAACTCAATCAACACAAAATCACTACAACTTCCCAAACCTTTCCTCCTCCTCGCTGGCATCTCCGGCACGGGGAAGACGCGGTTTGTTCGGGAGCAGGCGCGCTCTTCTTGCCCTGCTGGCACAACAAACTACGCGCTGATTCCGGTGCGGCCAGATTGGCATGAGCCATCTGATTTGCTGGGTTATATCTCTAGAATTGGCGGCACGCATTATGTGGCTACGCCGTTTTTGCAGTTTATGGCGGCGGCCTGGCGGGATGCGGTGCAGCCTAATACGGGCTACGTACTCAAAGACACCCAAGACATCACCCCATTTTGGGCTTGCTTAGATGAAATGAATTTAGCGCCGGTTGAGCAATATTTTGCAGATTATTTATCGATATTAGAAACGCGGCAGTGGGATGAGCAAGGCTATGCAAGCGAAGCTATTTTTGCCCCCAGCGCACTACTGAAATCTGAAGCGCCCGAGGTCATCGATAAGCTACGCGCTGATCTAGGCTTTGCCGATGCAGTATGGGATGGGCTGTGGGCGCATTTTCTGCAAAATGGTATGCCGCTACCGCCCAATCTGATTGTGGCTGGCACGGTAAATATGGATGAAACCACGCATGGGTTTTCACGCAAGGTAATTGATCGCGCCTTTACCATCGATTTTGGCGAGTTTTTCCCCAATGAATTCGACGATTACTTTGAGCCAAAATTACAAGCCATCACGCTAAGTTTTCCGCTTGCCTCACGCATCGCCGACCCTGCTGAGCTGGCCGAAGTGAAAGCAGATTCTGATGGCCAAAAGAGTATCCAGTTTTTAAAACAAATCAATCACACCTTGGCGAACAGCCCTTTTGCACTGGCATTTCGTGCGCTTAACGAGCTGCTGCTGATGCTGAAGTGCTTTTCACCGCAAGATGAAGCCAAGCTGTATGCCGTGTGGGATGATTTTTTAATGGCTAAATTACTGCCTAGGCTAGAGGGCGATGAAGACAAGCTCAGCAATGAGAATGGCAACCTGCTGACGCAGTTAAATCACTTACTAAGCGCTCAATTTAAAACCTTCCCCACCCGCCCTGATCTCTTTAATACCGAGAATGATGTTGCGCCGCAGATTAAATTTCGCTCACTTAAAAAACTAGATTGGATGAGTAAACGCCTTGAGCGCGATCGCTTTACTAGCTTCTGGCCTTAACCATGCCTGATCTGCTTAAGCTAGAAACCAAGGATTGGTCGCTTAATGTGTGGAGCCGCGATATTGCGCCCTCGCAAAAGCAACTAGCCACTACCTTGGCCGCAAGGCAAACCACCGCCCTGCCGATGGGGCTGCGGCTGCGGCCCGCTCTATTTAAGCGCTGCACCCCGCTGCCTTGCATTGCAGAGCACCAGCTGTTGCTGCGCGAGCCGATTTTCTTTGAAAACCGCAGCTACGAATTTGAATTTACTTTTAGCCAAGCGATGGATACGGCAGAAATTCGCCATCGGCTGACTAGCGTTTGCGATGCATTTCGCTTCACCGGCAGCGCACTGCGTGGCACGCTCAATACTGGCAATGATGTAGGTTGGCTGCGCTTGGGCCTGCATTACTGCCATGATGGCCAGTGGCAAGAGGCGGCGCTGGCCTTTGAAGTGCTGCCGACCAAAATGGTAATGGTGGACGATCTAGAAAAAATCAATGCCGCCATTGATCACAGCTATCCGCTGTGGCGCTTTGCCTTGGCGCAAAAAACCGATCACGAGCTAGCCCAATCCAAAAAGCCGCATGAGCGCTTCCCTTTGCTATGGCTGGCGCAATTTGCGGCACTGCGGGACGCCTTGCTTAAAGAAATCCACTATATCTGCAACGCCCCGCATAATCGGCTACAGACCAGCTGCCGCTCGCTTCGCGCCGATCGCCTGCGAGGCAGGATGGGCTATCGCTTAGAAGAAAAAGTCTCCCAAGCCCTAGCAATAGGGGATACGCAGCGACGCTTTAAAAGCAGCAGCCAACGCCTTTCTGTGGATACCCCAGAAAACCAATTTATTCGTATGGTTTTAGAATACAGCCGCCGCAGTTTGGCCCACTTTGCCAGCGCTGCGGCCGCACACAATACAGCGCCTGATCGTGAGCGAATTTCACCTGCATTTTTTTCCGAACTGGCCCTATGGCAAAAGCAGCTAGCCCAACGCCTTACGCATCCCCTGTTTGATGAAGTCAGCGATTTTACTGGCCTGGAGCGCGAATCGCTGGTGCTGCACCAACGTGCGGGCTACGCTGGGGCGTATCGTATCTGGCAGCAATTAAAGCTGTATCTGGATGTGTTTGGCCGCCATGCTGCGATCTCCGTTAAGCCGGTTTCTGAGCTGTATGAAATCTGGTGTCTGCTAGAGCTACGCCGCCAACTCTTAGCCTTAGGCTTTGAAGAGCAAGCCAGTCATAAAGCATTGCTGCAGGAAAAAAATCTAGAAAAAGTATTGCAGAATGGCTTAGGTGCGTCCTTCAGCTTTAGCCGCAGCGATGGCATCCTGCTGCGCTTGGCTCATGAGCCGATATTTGGCAAACCTAGCAGTAGCTATAACCAAATTTACTCTTGGAATGCCACGCAAAAGCCAGATATTTTGCTAGAAGCCACCTTCCCCAATGGCGAGCAAATTATCTGGATTTTTGATGCTAAATACCGTATCGATCAAGCAGATAAACCAAACACGCCAGACCTAGCCCCCGACGATGCGCTCAACCAAATGCACCGCTACCGCGATGCCCTCATCCACCTTGGCCAATCGCCTGAAGGCGCAATCCTAAAAAGCCGCCCAGTAATCGGTGCTTATGTACTTTACCCTGGCTGGCATCCGCAGCAAGATACCGCCTCGGATAACCCTTATCACAAGGCTATCGAAGCGGTGGGCATCGGTGCTTTTCCCGCCCTGCCAGAGCAGGCCAATGGCTGGTTGGCCGCATTTTTATTGCAACATTTAGGCGGCAAGCCAAGCGCTATCGAATACCGTATCGAAGCGCCCGACGAATACCTTGCCCAAGATTCGGTGCGCATCGCTCCGGCTGGGCTCTACCTGCGCCGTAACGGCCAACTGGTGTTTGTTGCCCCCACTGGTGGTGGCCGCACGCCCGCTTATTTAGAGCGCTTTAGCCAAGGCACGGCCCGCTGGTATCACATCCCCGTGGATACCATCGTCAAGCAACAAACTTCGCACACCATCATGCAAGACATCGCCCACTGCGCCATTGCCATCCACAGCAAGGGCAAAACCTCAGTGATCGACTATGTGTATGACGTGCGCTCTGTTAAACGTGTGGAGCGTAGCCAGATTTCTGCAGAGCAAGCAGGCAGCAATAAAGCCGCAGGCAGCGGCCAATACTGGCTATTTGAACTAGGTGCATCCCATCGGCTGGACGCGCCACTACAGCTTAATACCCAGCGGCCATTCAAATTTAAAATCACCAGCATGCGCGATCTACTAAGCGCCAGCAATGGCGATATGCTCGCCACAAGATACGGCTATTTGTATCAAGAAGCTGGGCTAGATGCCTAGTTTGGGCAAGAGCAAGCGGCAAACCACAAGTTGCCCTACATTTTAGGCAAGCAAACTAAAGTGCCATTATTAGCCTAGGTAAACCCTGATTAAATCGTCATCCCTAAACATTTCATCGGCAATCCCGAATAAACACTGGATTAGCGCCTGCGTGATAATCTCGAAATTGAATAAATCAAAATTTACCTAGTTATTTTATAAATATATTCTACTTATAATAGAAGCCAACAAAGTCGATATCTTCATTAGCTTAATAAAGCGGCAAGCCAACCGGGGTGAAATGCCCAGCCTAAAAAACCAGATAAACCAAATAACACACCAAAGCCACCAGAAACCCAAGCTAGCCCAAGCAATAACCAATTACTCACCAGCGCAGATACCGCAGCCACGGCTAATGCAATAGCGAGCAGTGCATCCGACATATCAAACTGATCGTCGTGATAGTTCATTTCGTCATAACTTTTAGCAAAGCCTTTGGCTTTTTCTTGTAGTTGAGCCGATTCTTTTTCATATTTTACAATGGCATTTTGCTGCGTCACAATTTCTTCAGCGAAGAGTGCTTTATTATCCACGTTGCCATTAGTGGCCTGTAGCAGCTTAGCCTGATGCAATGCAGATTCAGATAAATGTAGCTTAAGTTTTTTAGATTGGTACTCAGACCAAGTATCGATCGAATCGGCCTTTGCCTGCTGCATAGCTTGCACAATATTGTCGTCTTTTACTTTGCTTATTGCCATAAAAACAGAAAGCAACACCACAGTAATCGCCACTGCATTATTTAAACGAGTATTAGATGATGTATTTGTTTCGATATCCATTGCGTAATTCCCATTAGTTATTATTAAAAATTAATTGCTGATTTTTTACTACACTGAAAATATATAGGCGCAGAACGATCAGCATAATAATTCCTGATTATGTCTCTTGCCCAATAACGCCTAAGTAAATCATTTTTTAGAACAGCGCCCTATTTTTGCATTTATAAGGCGGGTGAAACTTGTGAGCAATGTTCAATAAATACACGGGCTTTACCCAACCTACGATATTTATGCTGAGTTTAAACAACAGCCATAACCAGACTTAACAATAGCTAACGTGGCCAGGTCTTTAATAATCCTTGATAGGGTGCGATCAAAATCTCCGCTAAGCATGGCTTAAAAATTCTGCTTAGGCATCTGCTCAGTATGCAACAGATTTTTGAGTGGCAACAGGCTATTTAACTTATATAGATTAGAAGCTTCTGGCTAAATAGATTTAGCCAAAAGCTTTTTATGCTGCGCGCTTCAAAGCCAGAGCGCCACCTAATATCGCTTAATAAGTTATTATCAATCTCATTCCACTTGGATATGGCCTTAGCTTGCCCACTTCATAACAAAGCCAAGCCTATTCCATCTCCTTATTTAACTCTTCATATAGCAGGGACTGCCATGAGTATCACACGCAGAGACTTTCTAAACGGCGTAGCCATAGCAATTGCGGCGGGTGTCGCCCCCATTAGCCTGCTGCAAGCGGCACAGGGCGGCAATGCACTGGCCAACAAGACGCTAAGCTATCCACCCGCCCTCACTGGCCTACGCGGCAACCATCCGGGCTCTTTTGAGCCAGCACACAGCATCGCCTTCGGCGGCAAGCAATACAACTTCAAGGCCGCCCCGCTCGAAGGTGAGTATGACTTGGTGATCGTAGGTGCTGGGATTAGTGGCCTAGCAGCAGCCTGTTTTTATCAGCAATTAATGGGTGCGGATAAAAAAATCCTGCTACTCGACAACCACGACGATTTCGGCGGCCACGCCAAGCGTAATGAGTTCACCACCCCTGATGGCTTGCTACTGGGCTATGGCGGTAGTGAATCCCTGCAATCACCGCGCTCGGTCTTCAGCCCAGTGGCGCTAGGGCTGCTTAAGGCACTTGAGGTGAACATCGACGAGTTGGCTATGGGCTTTCAGCAGACCTTCTACCCAGATCTGGGCTTGAGTCGCGGCGTCTATTTCGATGAAAAGCACTTTGGCGTAAACAAGATAGTCAGCGGCGATCCTGGCCACAGCGTGGCCGATGACATCCCGCGCGATCGCCTCAACGGCCGATCGCTAGCCGCGTTTATCGGCGATTTCCCGTTTAACGATATCGACAAAGCCGCCTTACTGGCCCTGCATGAAGAGAAAACCGATTACTTAAGCGGCATGACTCAAAAAGAGAAAGACCTCTGGATCACCAAGAATAGCTACACCACCTTTTTGCGTGACAAGGTGGGCCTGAGCGAGCGGGCGATAACTTACTTCCAGCAGCGCACCAGCGACTTTCAAGCGGTTGGCATCGATGCCACTGCTTGTTCTGATGCGCGGCTCTGTGCCCTGCCTGGCTTTGGCGGCATGAACCTGACACCTCTTGATGCTGATGAACAAGCAGAGCTAGACGATCCTTACATCTTTCACTTCCCCGATGGCAATGCGGGGCTGACTCGCCTGATGGTGCGCAAGCTCATCCCGCAGGTGGCCCCCGGCCACACTATGGAGGATGTGGTGCTGGCCAAGTTTGATTACAGCCAGCTCGACCAGCCCAAGCACAAAGTGCGGTTACGCCTTGGTAGCACAGCGCTGCAGGCAAAAAATATCCATCGCGCCGATAAAAGCAAGGGCGTCGAAGTCAGCTACATCAAAGAGGGCAAGCTTTATCGGGTGCGGGCCAAGCAGTCGATCATGGCCGGTTACAATATGATGATTCCCTACATTGTGCCCGAGCTGCCGGAGCCTCAGAAAAAAGCGCTACACCAAAACGTGAAGGCGCCGCTGGTTTACGCCAATGTGGTCATCAAAAACTGGCAAGCCTTCGTTAAGCTTGGGGTGCATGAGATCTATTCACCTACGGCTCCCTATAGCCGAGTCAAGCTGGACTACCCAGTTAACCTCGGTGGCTACGAGCATCCAAAAAACCCTGATCAGCCAATGTGCCTGCACATGGTTTATGTACCAACCCTGCCAAATACGGGCCTATCGGCACGCGAGCAATCTCGCATGGGGCGCGCCACCCTCCTCGGCATGCCTTTTGAGCAGCACGAGCAAATGATCCGTGAACAACTACAGGGAATGTTGGGCGCCGCTGGCTTTAACCATGAGCAGGATATCCTCGCTATCACGGTAAACCGTTGGTCCCACGGTTACTCTTACAGCACTAACACCCTGTTTGACGATGAAGAGCAGAGTGAAAAGTGCATTGAGCTAGCTCGTCAGCCCATCGGCAACATCACCATTGCCAACTCCGACTCTGATTGGAGCCCCTACGCCCACTCCGCCATCGATCAGGCTTGGCGCGCGGTTAACGAGCTGGCCAGCATGGAGCATGGGGGCACACTCAAAAAGAAGAATGCCAAAGCTTGAAAAAAATCTAAAAACTTAATGGCATTTGGGAAGTTTGCTTACCAATAAGCTACCCGCCCATGTAATCGGCGGGTGGTTTTATCAATTAAGCGATATGAGGAAGAGTATCGGCGGTAAGCAAAAAAATCATACCCGCCGATACTCTTACAAAACCTAAAACAGCCCACCCAAATCCAGCACATCCCAATTAATAATTACCAGTTCCTTACTACTAGTAATCTACACCTGCTTACTGTTATTACTGCACTTGATACCCTGCCTTTGCAGGGGGAAATATCCAAAAGCCTGCTAAACCTTCTGCTTAAGTGAGCTTTAAAACAGGTGATTACCGTACACAAATACGGACACAGATAAAAGAAAAAGCCTCGCATAAGCGAGGCTAAGTCTTTGATTCTATTGGTCGGAATGAGAGGATTCGAACCTCCGACCCCTTGCACCCCATGCGTGAACATTAAGAAATAAACCAATATAATCAATAACTTAACAACACTCACTTTTGCCATCAACCCGCAACAAACCACAACAGCCCGCAACAGTTTCACGCAAAAATCCCGCCAAGCACTCAGCCTTACCAAGTCCCCCATACTATCCAAGGCATATTCTACTTAATTAACTGTATAGAGCTTCCTTGAAGCAAAAATAAGCAAAATACCTTACAACACATTGTTATTGTTCATAATTACACCACACATTCCTCCAAAGACAATATCAGCAAGACAAAAGCTTCGTGTAATATACAAGCCTTCTCGTAAGCCATTGGTTTAACATGACCTTCGATCTGCTCGCTTCGTTTGCCGCTGCTTTTAATCAGGAAAATCGCCTAATTACCCTTCAGCTTGGCGATGGTGCAGCATGGGGAGAACAACTGTTACCCCAGCGCGTTACAGGTAGTGAAGGCATCAACCAAGCTTATTGCTATCAGCTTGAATGCCTGTCTCCCGATAGCCACTTAGAGCTTAAATCTTTACTTGGCTTGCCCGTGGTTCTGAGCGTTATCGATGCAAACGGTGCAGCAATAGAGCGCTGTGGTATTGTTTCTAAGGCAGAATTATTAGGCTCTGATGGCGGTTTTGCTAAATATGCATTGACCATTGAGCCGCCGTTTTCTTTACTGCGCTATCGCCGCACTTCTCGCGTTTTTCAAGAAATGAGTGCGCCTGATATCGTTAAACAAGTTTTAGCCGAGCACCAAGATAAAAACCCCGTGTTTGCTGCTGTGCAAGCACTGGAATTCAAGCTATCGGGCGATCATTTACCCCGCTCCTACTGCCTGCAGTACCGAGAATCAGACTTTGATTTCTTAGTGCGATTAATGTTTGAGGAAGGGCTTTCTTTCCGCTTCGAGCATTTGCCAGGCGATTCACCACAAGTACAGCTCACTGTATTTGACGACGCTTACGCCTTACCAGAAGCGGCAGACCTACAAGTACGCTTCCATAGGGCAGCCGCTACGGAAGAGTGTGATGCACTGACCTCATGGCAAACTCAACGCCAGATTGGCAGCAGCTCTGTTTCTTTAGCCAGTTTCGATTACAAAGCATGCAGCACAAAACAAAGCGCGGATGAGAGCGCCGTAGATCAGGGGCATGGTGGGCAGCAAATTCAGGCGAGCCTTGAAGATTACGACCCACAGGGCCTGTATTACGCCGCAGATTCAGAAGGCTTAAGCCGCTATGCTCAGCTGCGCCAACAAGCCTCAGACGCTAAAAAGAAATCTTTTACCGGCTCAGGCACGCTGCGTAGCTTGCAGGCAGGGCAATGGTTTCGCCTTGAAGATCACCCTGCACATGAGTGGGACAGTGCAGAGCAGCGGGAATTTGCGATTACGGGGCTAACGTTCACCGCAAACAATAACCTGCCAGCCGATTTAAGCCAGCAGCTAATGCTGGTTGCCCCCAGTTTGCTGGCCGTTTCAGAAGTAAAGGGCGCAGCTGCACCGCCCCCTTATCAAGTCGATTTTACCGCCCAAAGACGCGGCCAGCCGCTCACCCCTAGCTTTGCGCATGAAACACTGAGCAAGCCAACCAGCCGAGGCGTGCAAACCGCCACCGTGGTTGGCCCTGCGGATACAGAAGTCCATACCGACGAGCTGGGCCGAATTAAAGTGCAGCTACACTGGCAACGTACCGCTGAGCACCCAGAGTTTGGCGCTAATCTGGATGACAAGTCTTCCTGCTGGATTCGTGTCGCCTACCCATCGGCAGGCGCGGGCTTTGGTCATCAGTTTATTCCGCGAATCGGCAATGAGGTGACCGTTGATTTTATTGAAGGCGATATCGACCGCCCGATTGTCACTGGCGTGGTCTACAACGGATCACACACAACGCCCGGTTTTAGCGGCGCTGGCGCATTGCCCGCCAATAAAACGCTATCTGGTATCAAAACCAAAGAGCATGAAGGCGGCCAATACGGCGAGCTGTTGTTTGACGATACTCAGGGGGAAGTCCGCACTAAGCTATCTAGCGAGCACGGCAAAACTCAGTTGAACCTTGGTTACCTAATCCACCCGCGCACCGACGGCAAAGGTGAGCCACGCGGCGAAGGCTTTGAGCTACGCAGCGACAAACAAGGTGCAATCCGCGCCAATGGCCTGCTAATCAGTACCGAAGCCAAAAGCGGCGCAAGCGGCAAGCAACTCGACCACAGCCCAGCCCAAAGCCAGCTTGAATCAGCTTTAGCGTTGGCCCAAAGTCTAGGTGAAACGGCCACCAACCAACTTGCTGACACCATCGAAACCGGCGAAGGCGATCAAACCGTTAAGCCAGACAATAGCGCGGGCGGCAAAGCCAGTACCGGCCATCTTTACCACCACGTACACGCCAGCAAAAGCCTTGAAGCAGGCAGCAACACCGATCAAGACGGCAAGAGCAAATCTAAAGACCAAACCGGCCAGCAAAAAATTATCCTGCTACACGGGGAAGACGGCATCGCCATCACCAGCCCGCAAAGCCAGACCCTCTCCGCAGGCACTAACTTAGATCAAATCGCCCAGCGCGACACCAACCAAACCTCCGGCCGCCGCTGGATACATAACGTAGGCCAACACATCAGCCTGTTTGTGGCGGGGGTAAAAGATAAAGTCGCGCTAAAACTGATCGCAGCCAAAGGCAAAATCCAGCTGCAAGCGCAAAGCGACGACGTAGAAATCACCGCCGACAAAAACGTAAAAATTACTGCCTGCAAAGAAAAAGTAGAAATCGCCGCAGGGGATGAAGTGCTCTTTACAGCGGGAGGCGGTTATATCCGGCTAAAAGGCGGCAATATAGAAATCCATTGTCCGGGGGAAGTGAGTATTAAAGGCGCGAGTCATGAGTTGAGTGGGGGGACGAGCCTTGCTAAAACATTTAATGAAATGCCAACTACTAAATTCAATGATAAGTTTTTATTGAGAGACCAAGCGACTGGTGAAGTATTGCCTAATAAAAAATATATGATTCAGCGTGGGTTTGGAGAGAAAGAATATGGGGTCACTGATGCTGATGGTTATACACATGAAATAAAGAACCCTGATGTAATTGAAGAAGTAAATATATTTTTGAAGAAATGAAATTACTTTTTATAATTTTTAATTCTTTATATCAACAAATTTTTCGGTATATAAGTCCATGGGAAAAAAATCAGATTTAAGTCATGTAAGTAAAAAAACACTAACCAATGATAGTGATAAAAAAGAGAAGGTTATTGAAATTAAACAAGATAATTTTGCGGTTTTTTTTATTGGTGGAGCAGGTGACAAAAAAAAATATCTTGGCGTCGTTGGTCCAAATAATAATATATTATCGTGCATGCAGCATTTTATGAATAAAAAAGGTTGGATTGTAAAAGAAAAAAGGATGTTTGTTACTCATTTAGGCTATGACGATGTATATGGCGAGTCTAGGGTAGCTGAAAATGTAATAAAGAACATTAAATCAAAAGAAACGAAAATATATATCGTTGGTCATAGTTTGGGCGGTTGGAATGGCGCGCACTTGTCAGCTATTTTATCTGACATGGGATATTTAGTTAGAATGCTAATAACACTTGATCCCGTTGGTAATGGGGCGATTGTTAAAGCCATTTCCGATATTTACCCGAGCAAACCATCACCGAAATCTGCTTTTTGGGTAAATATTCGATATGAAGAAGGGTACTTAGATTCTTTCACTCGTGGGGTTATTCGTAGTTCTTCTGAGAAAGAAAAGCCTCGTGATTTAGTTCCTTTTTTCCCTAATTTAGTTGCTGATTTTGGTGAGCAATGGGATGTAGAAACGGGCGCTGATGAGAATGTTGTTCGTGATATAAATCATGCGAGTACACTAAAAGCTTTTTTTTCCCCTTTGGATAAGTCACTAAAAAGTGCATGGGAGTTAATGGATGTATCAATATTTTAGTTTTAAAAAGTTATTAATTATATTTTTATGTGTTGTTATTTTTGTTGTTTTTTTGTTGTCCTCTAGAGTAGTCCCTCAAGTGCAAGTTGGTAAAATTACTGCTGTTGATGACAAGGCTGGATTAGGATGGAATATAGCGATAATTAGTGATATAGATTTTAAGTCTGAAAATGGCGAATTTATAAATACAACACTTCAATGCCCTCTTTTTGAAGAAAGCGCAGACAAGTATAATCCAGATTATAGTGCAAAGTTAAGAATTTTTGGGAGTGATGTCGCGGAATTAAATTCAAAGGTTAATAATGGAAAGGAAAATAGTCTTTTATATCAAAGTGTTTTTACCGTGCGTTTAGAGAAAATTCGCTCTGGTTCTGCCGGTGGCTATGACTGGGTTTTAGGAGGGGATATAACAGATATATTAAATAAAATTGATAAAGTAAATTGCAAGATTGTTGCTACGCGTTATTTGTTTTCTCCGGTGTATTCTAGAGAAATTACCATCTTATCTAGAGATTTATTGTTGAATTATAAAGAGTGATTTTTTGATTGATATTGATTTATTGGTAAATAATATTATTTCATTTGAATTTATTTATGTGTTGGTTTGTTTTTTTCTCTATCTATTGACTTTGTGAATTGTTAATTTCTTATTTACTCTTTTTTTCTACTAAAAAACTTTATGTAGAGTTTGAATAACCCAATCACTCTTCGGGACCCATCCCATGTCTACCCCCCTTAAAGCTCTTATCTCCCGCCTTACTCCTACAGCCCGCCGTGCGGTGGAGGAGGCGGCTAGTCGTGCTTTGTCGCGTACTGATTGGGCTGACGATAGGTTAAAGGCTAAGGAATATATTGCGGGTAAAGTTAAATGAAAGATTTATTAAATAATGTAAAACAATTTTTTTCTATTCTTATAGCAGTGGTTTTATATCAATCATTTTGTATTGTTGGTGGAGTTGCAATATTGCATAAATATACAGGAGGAATGCCTGAATTTAGTGATTTTTTTTAGTTGTTTTATTTTCTTTAGTTTGTATTTCTGGATTAGCTTATATTTACTTTTGGATGAAGCGTGAGTCCGGTGCTTTTAATGCATATGTTTTAAAGGTACTTTCTGGTGGAGCATTGATTTGCCCTTTTCTTACTCTCGCAAGTCCAGCTATTTATTCGTACTCGTCAGATACGAGTATTGGTCTTATGTTGCGAATAACGTGCGGTGCTTTTTTGTTTTTTGGTGTACTAAGAGCGGCTTATTTTTTTATAAAGAACAACCTGATTATGTCTCTTGCTCAACCTCCTTGCTCAAACCACCTAAAAGGCCTAAGGTGAACGAACGTTCTTTTGTGGAGTGGTCGTCATGGCAATCAACCCAATCCAGATGCAAAAGGGGCTGTCGCTGACTGATTTTTTGAAGCAGTACAACACGCAAGCTCAATGTGAAGCGGCATTGTTCCAAGCGCGTTGGCCACAAGGGTTTCGCTGCCCCGTGTGCCAACATGCTGTAGCCACTGAGTTCTTGCGCAGCAAAACTCGTTTATGGTGCTGCCGTGCTTGCAAACATCAAACTACGCTGACTGCGGGCACCATGATGCATCAAAGTCAATTGCCTCTCAGCAAATGGTTTTTGGCGATTTACTTGGTGACTC